>JAHCKU010000271.1 GCA_026125625.1 Burkholderiales bacterium
GATCGGTGGTGAGAACTCCGGCCACATCATCTGCCTGGACAAGCACACCACCGGCGACGGCATCGTCTCCGCACTGCAAGTCCTGCATGCAGTGCGCGCCGAGCGCCAGCCCCTGCATCGATTGTGCGCGGGATTGCGGCTGTATCCTCAGGTGCTGATGAACGTGCGGGTGGCGCGCGGCAGTGATTTTCGCAAGGATCCGCAGGTGCAGGAGGCGGTGCGGCACGCCGAGGCCCAGCTGCAGGGGCGCGGACGGGTGCTGTTGCGGCCCTCGGGTACGGAGCCGGTCATCCGCGTCATGGTGGAGGGGGAAGACGAGGAGGAGGTCAGAGCACTGGCGCAGTCCATCGCCGAGTCCATCCGCAAGCGGGCGGCCGCCTGAGTCCTGCTGCATGGCCGGATAGTGCAAACCGGGCGGTACGACGCCCGCGATGCAATGAAACCGTCACAAATCACGCCTAGAATTCGGCTCCTGCATCACGACCCACAGGAGTTTGGACTCTATGAATTTCGGGCTCATCTTGCGTGCATTCGCCGCCTCTGCCGTAGTCGCCGCCGGCGGTGCAACCCTTCCCGCCCATGCCCAGCTGGTCAAGATCGACGGCTCGAGCACGGTGTTTCCCATCACTGAGGCGATCGCCGAAGATTTTCAGCAGTCGCAGCGAGGCAAGATCAGGGTCACGGTCGGCATCTCCGGGACCGGTGGCGGATTCAAGAAATTCTGCCGCGGCGAGACCGACATCTCCAACGCTTCGCGTCCGATCCTCAAATCGGAAATGGATGCCTGTAAAGCTGCCGGCGTGGACTACTACGAGTTACCGGTTGCCTACGATGCGCTGACCGTCGTGATGAACCCGGGCAATACCTGGGTAAAGAGCCTGACCCCGGCGGAACTCAAGAAGATGTGGGAGCCGGCTGCGCAGGGCAAGATCAAGACCTGGAAGCAGGTCAATGCCGCCTGGCCGGACCAGCCGCTCAAGCTGTTCGGGCCGGGCGCCGACTCCGGCACCTTCGACTACTTCACCGAAGCCGTGACCGGCAAGGCCAAGTCCAGCCGCGGCGACTTCACTGCAAGCGAGGACGACAACGTGCTGGTCACCGGCGTGGCGCGCGACGTCAACGCGCTCGGCTACTTCGGTTTCGCCTACTACACGGAAAACAAGGACAAGCTGAAAGCAGTGCCGATTGCGTCTGCCGCCGGCAAGCCCGCCGTGTATCCTTCCACCGAGAACGTCGAGAACGGCAGTTACCAGCCGCTGTCGCGTCCGATCTTCATCTACATAAGCGCCAAGTCCCTGCAGCGGCCCGAGGTGAAGCAGTTCCTCGACTTCTACATGAAGAATGCCGATGCCCTGGTGCGCGAGGTGAAGTACGTGCCGCTGCCGCAGCGGGTGTATCAATACAATCTCGAGCATATCGCCAAGCAGCAGCTTGGCACCCGATTCGGCGGTGAGAACAAGGTCGGACTGACCATCGACGACCTGGTCAAGCTCGAGGCCAAGCTGTAACGCGCCGCGTTCGCGGCTTCATCAGAAAGGGGCTCTCGCGGCCCCTGCTGTTTTTCGTCCGCTCCTTCCTCGGATCAGTGTTTACAACGAGTAGTGTAGACTGACGCCCCTAGGCCCGATGCCCCCGTCTTCCGCCTCTTACATAGAAGGGCTATCCGCTGTGGCAGAAAGCGTCATCAGCGATCGACTGTCCCGAAGAAAAACCAGGCATTTACGCGAACGCTTCATCGAGTTCATCCTGTTCTCGGCTGCTGCGTTCTCGGTGTTCGTGACGCTGGGCATCGTCTATGTGCTGGTGTCCGAATCGGTGGTGTTCTTCCGTCAGGTCTCCGTCTGGGATTTCCTTACGGACACGCAGTGGACCCCGTTGTTCGATGACGCCCACTACGGGATCATGGTCCTGCTCTCCGGCACTCTGGTCAGTTCCGGCGTTGCGCTGGCGGTGGCGGTGCCGCTCGGGACCATCATCGCGATCTATCTGTCGGAGTTCGCACCGTTCTCGGTCAGGGAAGTGGCCAAGCCGCTGCTGGAGCTGCTCTCCGGCGTGCCGACGGTGGTCTACGGCTACTTCGCGCTGCTGTTCGTCACGCCCCTGCTGCAGGCGCTGATTCCCGGGCTGCCGGGATTCAATCTGCTTTCGGCGGGGCTGGTCATGGGGATCATGATCATTCCCTACGTTGCCTCCGTGAGCGAAGACGCCATGCGCGCAGTGCCGATGAGCATGCGCGAAGGCAGCTATGCGATGGGCGCGACGCGCTTCCAGACCGCCACGCGCGTGGTCACGCCCGCGGCACTGTCCGGCATCACCGCTGCCTACATCCTCGGCATCTCGCGCGCAGTGGGCGAAACCATGATCCTCGCGATCGCTGCCGGCATGCAGCCGAACCTGACCTGGAATCCGACCGAGCCGGCTGCCACCATCACCTCGTTCATCGTGCAGGTCGCCCTCGGTGACCTGCCCCACGGCAGCATCGGCTACCAGACCATTTTTGCCGCAGGCCTGACATTGATGCTGATGACGCTGGCGTTCAACGTGCTGGGTCACGTGCTGACGCGCCGGTTCCGTCAGGCCTACTGAGGAAGGGATGATGGACCAGGCTGCTCTGGGCGAGATCCGTGATCTGATCAACCGGCACAAGCGCTGGGATCTGATCTTTGCTGCCGTCGGACTGCTGTGTCTGGGCATCGCGGCGTTGACCTTCACCGCGCTCGTCATCGACATGGCGCTGGACGGAGCGCCACGCCTGTCTGCCGATTTCTTCACCAACTTTCCCTCGCGGCGCCCGGCGCAGGCCGGCATCCTCTCGGCCTGGGTGGGCAGCACCCTGGTCATGCTGGTCACCGCTGCCGCGGCCATTCCGGTGGGCGTCTCGGCGGCGGTCTACCTTGAGGAATATGCGCCCAAGAACCTCCTGACCGCGATCATCGAAATCAACATCACCAATCTCGCCGGGGTGCCGTCCATCGTCTACGGGCTGCTCGCGCTCGGCCTGTTCGTATATGCGTTCGGGTTCGGACAGAGCATTCTGTCCGCAGGGCTCACGCTCGGCCTGTTGATTCTGCCGGTGGTGATCGTGGCCACACGCGAAGCCATCCGCTCCATTCCGAGCGCCATCCGCGAGGCGGCCTATGCGGTGGGCGCGACCAAGTGGGGGACGACGTGGGATCATGTCCTGCCGTATTCCCTGCCCGGCATCATGACCGGCGTCATCATCGGCATGGCGCGTGCGATCGGCGAAACCGCGCCCATCATCACCATCGGCGCGTTGAGCTTCATCGCCTTCCTGCCGCCCGCGCCAATCCAGGGTGAATTTCCGTTCCTGTCTTTCGAGTGGCTGATGGCGCCGTTCACCGTCATGCCGATACAGATGTTCAACTGGACCTCCCGGCCTGAAGCGGCTTTCCATCAGAATGCCGCGGCGGCCGGTCTGGTGCTGCTGCTGATGACCTTGTCGATGAATGCGCTGGCGATCTATATCCGTTATCAGCTGCGCAAACGTATCAAGTGGTAGTCCACAAATTGGGCGCGAGTCTTCCAAATATGTCCAAAGTTGCCGAAGGTTCCCTGGCCGCCAGCTCCATGGTGGTGAAGGCGGAGACCAAGAATCTCAACTTCCACTACGGAAGCTTCCATGCGCTCAAGAGCATCAACATGCCCTTGTACGAGAAAAAGGTGACTGCGCTCATCGGCCCGTCGGGCTGCGGCAAGTCCACCTATCTGCGCTGTTTCAACCGCATGCACGACCTTTATCCGGGCAATCGCTACGATGGCGAGATCAAGTTGTACCCGGACAACACCAATCTTCTGCATGCGCACGTCGATCCCATCGAGGTGCGCATGCGTATCAGCATGGTGTTCCAGAAGCCCAATCCTTTTCCCAAGTCCATTTACGAGAACGTGGCCTACGGACTGCGGGTGCGGGGTGAGCGCAAGGCCTCGATCGTCGACGAGAAGGTGGAGCAGGCGTTGCGCGGCGCAGCGCTGTGGGACGAGGTCAAGCACCGTCTGAAGGATCTGGCGTTCAATCTCTCCGGTGGTCAGCAGCAACGGCTGTGCATTGCGCGGGCGCTGGCGACCGAGCCCGAGATCCTGCTGTTCGACGAACCCACCTCGGCGCTCGATCCGATTGCCACCGCCAGCATCGAAGAGCTGATCGCCGACCTCAAGGGCAAGCTCACCATCCTGATCGTCACCCACAACATGCAGCAGGCGGCACGGGTTTCCGACTACACCGCCTACATGTACCTGGGCGAGGTGATCGAATTCGACGTCACGGACACCATCTTCATCAAGCCCAAGAACAAGGCCACCGAGGACTACATCACCGGGCGCTTTGGGTGAATAGCCAAGAGAGCCGGCTGGTCGCGGGGTCACGGCCGTTGCTCCCGAATCAGGCATAGGGCGCCGCACGGGCCGGTCGACAGGCATGGCCCAGAGTGTCCCTTTTCGCCGGGACTTCCCCCACGGCGGTTTGACCCGTTCTCGCCAGGAAGCGTAGAATTCGCAGGATTTGGTGATGGCGGGCATGCGCGGGAAGCTGGTCGCAGGCAACTGGAAGATGCATGGCAGTCTTCCGGAAAACGAGGTTCTGCTGCGCGCTCTACGAGGGGCAAACGAGGCTCTCGGAGCGGTACGGCTGGCAGTGTGCGTTCCCTTTCCGTTTCTCGCGCAGGCGCAGTCTGTTCTCACCGGCAGCCGCATCGGCTGGGGGGCGCAAAACGCCAGTGAGCATGAGAAAGGCGCGTTCACGGGCGAAGTTTCGGTAGCGATGTTGAAGGAATTCGGTTGTCGCTACGCCATCGTCGGTCATTCCGAGCGGCGCGCCCTGTATCACGAGGACGACCAGATAGTGGCGGCCAAGTTCAAAGCGATCAAGGCCGGGGGGTTGACACCGATACTGTGCATCGGCGAGACCCTCGCCCAGCGTGAAGCCGGTCAGACCAATCAAGTGGTGGACACGCAGCTGGGTGCGGTGATTGCAGCCTGTGGTTCTGGCAGCCTGGACGGTGCCGTTCTCGCCTACGAGCCGGTATGGGCGATTGGTACCGGTCG
>JAHCKU010000272.1 GCA_026125625.1 Burkholderiales bacterium
ACCGACGTGTCGCCGCCTGTAACGCGCGTACGTCGGGTAGTGGCGACCAGGACGAGGGCTCCATGCACGCGTAGCGCGCACGCCAGGCGCTGCCCTGCGCACAATAGTAAGGGCCGGCAGCGAGGATGCCCGCGCCCTTGATGCGTTGCGCATGCGCCACCTGGACCTGTACTGCCATGTAGCCGCCCGAGGAAATCCCCGACACCGTCGTCTGCTCAGCGTCGACGGCCAGCGGCGGCAGGGTATGGTCCTCCGCCTGGGCGGTGCCCACGCACATCACACCCAGTGCGACGACGAAGGCTTGCCGGAACGAGGCAACCATGCGTGGATTGTATCCGGTATGCTCGATCGCTCTGCCCTCGCTTGAGCGTCTCTTTGCGACTTTGTACCCCATGACCGACGACGCCCTCTATCCCTGCAGTTTCGTGATCTTCGGTGCGACCGGACACCTGTCGGCCACCAAGCTGCTGCCCGCGCTGTTCGATCTGGAGGCTGGCGGACGTTTGCCGGACGTCACCAACTTCATCGCATTCGCGCGCCGGCAATACGATGATGAAAGCTGGGCAGCGCAGATGGAACAGTGGCTGCGACAGCACCGGCCGGAGCGTTTTCAGCCCGAACTGTTTCGTAAGTTCGCGGCGCGCTTCAGCTATGTGCGCGGAGACCTGCACGAGGTGGAATCCTTTCACCGCCTGCTGGAGGAACTGGGCAAGCCCAAGACGGGCGTGTGCTCGAACATCGTTTTTTATCTGGCCATCAGTCCCGCTGATTTCGGCGCAGTCGCCAGCAATCTTGCCCAGGTGGGCCTGAATCGCCCGCGTGGCCTGCACCGCATCGTAGTCGAGAAGCCCTTCGGGGAGGACCTGGAGAGTGCCCAGACACTGAATCGGCTGCTGCACGAGCACTTCGACGAGAAGCAGATCTTTCGCATCGACCATTACCTCGGCAAGGAGACGGTACAAAATCTGATCGTGTTCCGATTCGCCAACCTGCTGGTCGAGCCGCTGTGGAACCGCAACTACATCGATCACGTGCAGATCACCGTGGCAGAAAGCGCGGGCATCGAAACGCGTGCAGGCTACTACGATCGCACCGGTGCACTGCGCGACATGCTGCAGAACCATCTGATGCAGCTGCTGACACTGGTGGCCATGGAACCGCCTGCCGCCCTGGAGCCGGATGCGCTGCGTGACGAGAAGGTGAAGGTATTGCGCTCGGTTCGTCCGATTCAGCGACGAGCACTGCATGCACACGCGTTTCGCGCGCAGTATGTCGCCGGTTCCACAGCCGGCACACCGGTGGTCGGGTACCGCGACGAAACCGGAGTGGAGGAAGGCTCGATCACCGAAACCTACGTGGCGGCGAAGCTCCTGATCGATAACTGGCGCTGGCGTGGGGTTCCCTTCTACCTGCGCACCGGCAAGCGCCTGCAATCTTCACAGTCGCTCGTCGCCATCCGCTTCAAGCACACGCCCCAGCAGCTGTTCCGCGAAACGCCACTGGAGGACACGGCGCCCAACTGGATCATTCTCGGCCTGCAGCCACGTGAAAGCATGAGCATGGAGATTCACGCACGCCAGCCCGGCCTCGGCCTGCACACCCGCACCATTCACATGGATGCGGGCTATCGCGGGGACAGCAAGCGCCCGATCGAGGCCTACGAGGCCCTGCTGCTCGACATCATCCGTGGCGACCAGACCAACTTCATCCGCTTTGATGAGGTCGAGTGGGCATGGCGGGTGGTCGAGCCGATCCTGAGAGCATGGACGCACGAGCGCGAACACATCCACACGTACGCTGCCGGCAGCTGGGGACCGCCACAGGCGAACCGACTATTCGAGTGGGACTACCAGGATTGGCGTAACCAACTCTGAACGTCGCGGTCCGACCTGTTTGCGTTAGCGGCTTTGGCGACTTCCTGCTGCGCGCAGAATCAACCCTGTACCACTGGCTCGACGTAGATCTCCACGCGGCGGTTCGCCTGTCTGCCCGAATCGGTGGCGTTGTTGGCAATCGGCTCGCCCTCGCCTTTCCCGGATGTGGCCAGCCGTACCGGATTCACGTTCTTCGTCTCCAGATAACGTGCAACCGAAAGCGCGCGCGCTTCGGACAGCTGCTGGTTGTAGCTGGCACTGCCGGTGTTGTCGGTATGACCGACCACGGTCAGTGTGGTCTTGCCGTAGCGGATGACCACGTCCGCAAGCTTGTCCATGGTGCTGTTGAAACCAGGCTTGATCTGTGACGAATTGACGTCGAAGGCAGTCTGGTTGGTCATCGTGATGCGTACCACACTGTCGCCCAGTTTCTCGACGCGCGCCTGACCTGTCTGGATCTCCTTGGCCAGATTCTTCTCCAGGTCCTTCTTCTGACTGTCCATGTATGCGCCTACGGCGCCGCCGGCCAGTCCGCCACCGACGGCCCCGATGATCGCGCCCTTGGTACGGTTCTTCTTGTATGCCACCGCGCCTATCACGGCTCCGCCAGCCGCGCCGGCAATGGCCCCCGTCTCCATTCTGGTCATGGGCCGTTTTCCGGTGGCGCTGCCGTCACTGGTACAGCCGGAAACCAGCACGCTGCCAGCCACGATGATCATCAGACATCGCTTCATCGCTTCACTCCATGTCGTGTAGGAATCGAGCTGCGGCGGCGGATGTGAGCAGGAATGGCCCTCTCGCCGAGCAGAACAAGGCGGCCGGAAGCAATATCGATACCGAAGGGCAGCCCGGCAAAGGGCTTGCACATCGTCCCACGGCCTGCGCGTGCAAGATACTGCCGCGCACACGGGTGGGCACGGCCGACCTGCTTCTCAGGCGGCTACGCTACGCCAGCCTGGATTGCGCCACGTCGGGACGGTACGATCGATTGTCCGGTGAATCATCAAGCATGCAAGATTGGGGGCAACCCTCAGGTCTTGGGCTTCCACTCCCGTGCCATCTGCTGCGCCTTGATCAACTGATCGGGTGAGAGCTTGCTCCCGACGTACTCACGCTGGCGCTCGGCCGCCGTACGCTCGTCCCCGGATAGTTGCGCTGCAGCCAGGTTGCTCCACACGTGCGCAGACAGGAAGTCGGTCGCTCCCAGCTTGTCGTCGGAAAGCAGATATCCCAGGGCGAGTTGCGCGCGCGCATCTCCCTTCTCCGCGGCCAGGGTATACCACTTGATCGCCTCGGGCGGGTCAGCCGGTACCCCTTCGCGCCCCTCGTAGATGTAGCCGAGCAGGTACTGCGCATAAGCACTGCCTTCCTCGGCGGGCTGGCGGTACCACTTGGCAGCCTGTGCGTAATCCCGTTCCACACCCTGTCCGCTGAAATACAAGCCCGCGAGACTCTCCTGCGCGCCGACGATTCCCTGCTCCGCGGCTTTCTGATACCACTGCGCCGCTTCGCCGTAGGACTTCTGCTGTTCCAGCAGATAGCCAGCCATGTATTGGCCGTTCGCATCATTGAGCTCCGCGGCCTTCTTGAACCACTGCAGCGCCTCCGCTTCATTTTTGGCCGTACCCGCACCCTGGAAATAAGCGAACCCCAGCAGCGCATAGACCGAGGTCTCGCCCTTCTCGGCAGCGGCGAGATACAGCTTGAGTGCCTCGGCCTCGTCCTTGGCCACCCCCTTGCCCTGGGCATAGAGGTAGCCCAGTGCACCCATGGCCCGGGCATCACCCTGGTCCGCGGCCTTGCGATACCACTTCGCTGCCTCGGCACCATCGGCTTCCACCCCGTGACCGTAGTCATACATGTAGCCCATGAGGTACTGCGGGTAGGCACGGCCGGCATCCGCGACCAGACGATTCCACTTGACCGCTTCCGTGTAGTCCTGCCCCACACCCTGGCCAAAGAAATACATGCGCCCGAGCGCTTCCTGAGCGTCGGCGTTGCCGCCCAGGGCGGCGATCTTGTAGAACTCGGCAGCCTTGGCGGGATCTGCGTTAACACCCTTGCCGAAGTCGTAGGCGTAGGCAGCCAGAAACGCGGGGTAGACCTTACCCTTGCCTGCAGCGTCCGCGCACATCTTTGCCGCTAGCGCTTCATCCTTGCGGATGATGTTTTCGCCGAAGAAGTACGCCGTGCACAGCTTTTCCGTCGCCTCCGGATGGCCTTGATCGGCAGCCTTGCGATACCAGGTGAGCGCCTCGGCATAGTCCTGCACCGTGCCTCGACCCAAGCCATAGGCTTCCGCCAGATAGAACTGCGCGCGCGCGTCGCCCTGTTCCGCCACTGGTTTGAATTGGTCGAACGCTGCTCGATAGTCCCCGCCGTTCCAGGCCTGCAGGCCCTTGTCGTAATCGGCCCAGACTGTTCCAGAAAGGCCGAGCAGCATGGCCAAGGTGAGGCACGCTCGCATTACGCTCCTCCAATCTTTGCGAATCCCGTTATATACGAAGGTCTTATGTTCAGGCATCTGGTGCCGACCGCCCACGAAGATGCAAATGATAAACCGAATCAATACGCATACCGACTATTGCAAATGTCGCCTATGAACGCCGCTCGTAGCTCAACTGCCAGAAGCCAGCTCTGCTCGAGCTCGGCCGATGCCATAGGCCCGCGCCCAATCCAGGCCATCCAACGTATTACCGCGCGGGCGATACTCGCAGCCGAGCCACCCCTGGTAGCCCACCGCATCGAGCAACTCGAACAAATACGGATAGTTGATCTCGCCTATGCTGGGCTCGTGGCGCCCAGGGACGCCTGCAATCTGGACATGACGCAGCAGGTCAAGGTTCGCACGCAGCGTCTCGGCCAGATTCCCTTCCAGCATCTGCATGTGATAGACATCCAGATGCAGGAACAAGTTGTCGCTGGCGACCTGCTCGATTATGCGCCGGGCGTGCTCACTGTGATTCAGAAAGTAGCCATGCATTCCCTCGGTCGTATAGGACGGTCCGCCCTGTACCACGCCCAGGCGCCGGTTGATCGGCTCGATCACCACCTTGACGCCATGCGGTTTGAAAAAAGCCGCGGCGTGGCGCAAGTTCTCGATGTACGTCCGCTCCGCCAATGCGTAGTCGACGCCCGGCCCAACCACCCCGGCCATGACATGTACCAGATCACAGTCC
>JAHCKU010000273.1 GCA_026125625.1 Burkholderiales bacterium
GTGCCCTTGAACTCCTCGTAGATCACGTCGTCCATGCGCGAGCCGGTGTCGATCAGCGCAGTGGCCAGGATGGTCAGGCTGCCGCCTTCCTCGATGTTGCGTGCCGCACCGAAGAAGCGTTTCGGCCGCTGCAGGGCATTGGCATCCACCCCGCCGGTGAGCACCTTGCCGGAAGCGGGCACGACCGTGTTGTAGGCGCGCGCCAGGCGGGTGATGGAGTCGAGCAGGATTACCACGTCCTTCTTGTGCTCGACCAGGCGCTTGGCCTTCTCCATGACCATCTCGGCGACCTGCACGTGGCGGGTGGCCGGTTCATCGAAGGTCGAGGACACCACCTCCCCGCGTACCGAACGCTGCATCTCCGTGACTTCTTCCGGGCGCTCGTCGATCAGCAGGACGATCAGCATCACGTCCGGGTGATTGGCGGTGATCGCATGGGCGATGTGCTGCAGCATCACCGTCTTGCCGGCCTTGGGCGGCGAGACGATCAGGCCGCGTTGGCCTTTGCCGATGGGCGCGACGATGTCGATGATGCGGCCGGTGAGGTTCTCCTCGGCGCGGATGTCGCGCTCGAGGGTCAGGGCGTTGGTGGGATGGAGGGGGGTGAGGTTCTCGAAGAGGATCTTGTTCTTGGCGTTCTCGGGCGGTTCCGAGTTCACCTTGTCCACCTTGACCAGCGCGAAATAGCGCTCGCCGTCCTTTGGGGTCCGGATCTCCCCCTCGATCGAGTCCCCCGTATGCAGGTTGAAACGACGGATCTGCGATGGGCTGACGTAGATGTCATCCGGCCCGGCGAGGTACGAGGTGTCGGGCGATCGCAGGAATCCGAATCCGTCCGGCAGGACCTCCAGGGTTCCCTCGCCGAAGATGCTTTCGCCTTTCTTGGCCTGGTTCTTCAGCAGCGCGAAGATCAGGTCCTGCTTGCGCATGCGGTTGGCGTTCTCGATTTCATTGGAGTTCGCCATCTCCACGAGCTCGGTCACGTGGAGGTGCTTCAGGTCGGACAGGTGCATAGAGTTTTGGGTGGACCTAGGGCAGAGCGATGGGGGAAAAGACGGGGGAGCAGGAGAGGGCGGGGAGACGACTGGCGCCAGTGCGCGTTCGCTTCTGAGCCCCCGTTCAGGGGGAACGAGACACCTGGGCGCCAGGAAGCGATGCCGCCTGACTTCTTGGCTTATCGTCCGGGGAGGGTAAAGACTTTAGATATTGCTGTCAATAAATGCGGTCAACTGCGATTTCGACAGTGCGCCGACCTTCATCGCTTCCATGTTCCCGTTCTTGAACAGCATGAGGGTGGGAATGCCGCGGATGCCGTATTTCGGAGGGGTCGCTTGGTTCTCGTCGATGTTGAGCTTGGCCACCTTCAGGCGGCCGGCATAGCTCTGCGCAACGTCGTCCAGGATGGGGGCGATCATCTTGCAGGGTCCGCACCATTCTGCCCAGTAGTCGACCAGGACCGGGGTCGAGGACTTCAGGACCTCGCTTTCGAAAGTATCGTCGGTGACGTGATGAATATGCTCGCTCATGAGAATGCCTTGGCGCGTAAACGGAAAGTAGTAGGGTGATTGAGGGAAATGGACTGCGGCCGCCAGAGGGGCGTGCCTTGTGGCACTGATTGGGCACGCGGCGGGCGAGAACAGGCGAATGCTAGCGCAAATCGACAGCCGTAGCATTGTCCCGGCTGGCCGCAGGCGCCGCCTGATCGGTAGTGACCCGCGCCCTTCTGCTAAAATCCCGCGCCTTTCGCAGTCTGCAGGAACGGCATCATGGCTTACGTCGTCACCGAATCGTGCATCAAGTGCAAGTACACCGATTGCGTGGACGTCTGCCCGGTCGACTGCTTTCGCGAGGGCCCCAACATGCTGGTGATCGATCCAGACGAGTGCATCGATTGCACGCTGTGCGTGGCGGAATGTCCAGTGGAAGCGATCGTCGCCGAGGACGACGTGCCCGTCATGCAGCGCGAGTTCATCGCGCTGAACGCAGAGCTGTCCAAGGAATGGCCAGCCATTACCGAAAAGAAGGAGGCGCCGCCCGATGCCGACCAGTGGGCGAGCGTTCAGGACAAGAAAAAGCACCTGCAACGCTGAGTTGCCCGGCCGCGCGAGACTTGTTCAGTCCTTCCCCAGGTCCGTGATCCCGGCTCGCGCTAGCGGGCCGCTCGAGCCGAATTAAGTCGCACTCGATTCCACCGGCATACCGCCCTGCCCTATCCCACGCCTTTGCGTCGCGTGAGCGCCACCGCGATCGAAAAGACGACCCTCAGGCTGGCCAGCGCCGACGTACCGAAGAGAGGTGCCTGATTTTCAGGGAGAAATCTCTCTCTCCGCGTGCGGTGCGCGGCCGTAGAACCTGACGTTAATCTGACGACATCATTACAAGTGTCGCAGACAGACGATCCGTATTGCTACGCATTATCACTTGGGAGGTAGCATCCTGGTCCCAATAAGTAATTCTCAATTGCGCTCATGCGCATCCAATAAATCGGGAGACCCTCTCAATGAATCGTTTTCGGGCAACCCATGTCACGGCCGTATCCCAGTTGCTTTCCGGGGCTGCGGCCATCGCGCTCGGCCTGCCGGCGACGGCCCTTGCGCAGACGAGCAACGAAAATGCGGAATCCGGACAGGTTGCTCAAACCAATCCGGTCGTCGTCATTGGCACCAAGGAGGATGCGCGCCTTTCCACCGGCTCCGCCTTCGTGATCGATCAGGAGGAACTGGAGAAGTTCGAGTTCACCAACATCCACTCCGTCCTGCGCAGCGCACCCGGCGTCTATCTGCGTGAAGAGAATGGCCTGGGCGTTTTCCCGCGCATCGGCATCCGCGCATCGTCATCGGGGCGCAGCGATCGAATTTCGATCATGGAGGACGGCATCCCGGCGGCGATGGCACCGTATGCCAACACGTCGGCCTATTACTTTCCGTCAGTCGGGCGCATGAGCGGGGTCGAGGTGCTCAAGGGGCCGGAGATCCTGCGCTATGGTCCGCAGACGACTTCGGGTGCGATCAACCTGCTCTCGACGCCGATTCCGGATACGCTTTCAGGCTATCTCAATGCCGAGATTGGGGAATTGAGCACCCGCAGGATTCATAGCGGGGTCGGCGGTACGTTCGGCCAGTTCGGCATCCTCGCCGAAACGTATCAGCACGTGACCGACGGCTTCCATGACATCGACCGTTCGAGCCGAACTTCCGGCAACGACATCAGCGAATACCTGGTCAAGCTTCGCTGGCGCAGCAAGGCGGATGCAGCGATTCAGCAACAACTCGACCTCAAGCTGTTCGACGGTGACACTCAGGCCGACGTTTCCTATCTCGGCCTCACCGATGCCGATTTCCGCCGCGATCCCGAGCGCCGCTATGGCCTGAGCGAGCTGGAACGGATGAACAGCTCGCGCACGTCTGCAAGCCTGCAGCATCAGTTGCACTTCACGCCGAGCCTCTCGCTGATCTCCACCGGCTATTACACCAAGACTGTCCGCAATTACACCCGGCTCAACCAGATCAACGGTATTGGCATCGGCAGCTCCGGTATCACCTCGCAGATCAACAACAACGCCCCGAGCGCCGCTTTGCTGCAGGGCATCCTCGACGGCACTGCGGATACCACCCATCCCAACGGCGTGCGCTACGCCAACAACTTCCAGACCTACATCTCCACGGGTCTGCAGTTCGAAGGCCGGGCAATCTTCGAGACCGGCAAGCTCGAACATGAGCTGATGGGCGGAGTACGTTTCCATGAAGACAAGGCGAAGAACACCGCCACGACC
Source organism: Burkholderiales bacterium (assembly GCA_026125625.1). Taxonomy (GTDB): domain Bacteria; phylum Pseudomonadota; class Gammaproteobacteria; order Burkholderiales; family SHXO01; genus SHXO01. The sequence continues at coordinate 3,773 of JAHCKU010000273.1, forward strand.
ACCAATCTGGTTTACCACCAGATCAATGGCAGCCTGGTGTTCCAGGGCGGCTCGCCCGCAACCCCGAATGAAGGGTATGCCAAGGCGGTTTCCTTCTGGGCCGGGGATCGCATCCGCCTGGGTAGCCTGACGCTGCTGCCGCTCGTGCGCCATGAGGACATCAAGACCCGGGCCAACGTCGACAACCCGAACAGCGCCCGCAACTCGCTGACGAAAACCACCCTCGGGCTCGGGCTCAATTACGAGCTTACCGACCAGTGGACGATTCTTGCCGGTGTGCACGAGGGCTTCGCCCCTCCAGGCTCCGGTGCGGTCAAGGGAAGCAAAGGCGAGGAGAGCACCAACTTCGAGGGCGGTGTGCGCTTCCGCCGAGGCGGCGTGGGCGTCGATCTGATCGGCTTCTATACCGACTACGAGAACGCGCTGCGTAACTGCCTGGTTGCCAACCCCTGCGCCAACGGTGCGGTCGACGGCGTGCAGCAGGACGGTGCGAAGGAGGTCTATGGTCTCGAGGTCGGCGTGGCCGCCAGCCTCTTCAGCGGCCCCGGCTATCACGTGCCCGTGCGGCTGGCTTACACCTATACCGACGGCGAATACACACGCTCGGCCGACGTTGCCTCAGGGGTGCGCAAGGGTGACGTGCTCGACTATACGCCCAAGCATATCGGTCGACTCGAGGTCGGCCTGGAGTATGCCGAGCGCCTGCGTTTCAACGTGGCGCTCAACTATCAGGACAGCACCTGCACGACCACGACCTGCGGCCGCTCCGGCGTGGATACGCGCTTCCTGAAGACGCAGAGCCTGTTCACCACCGACCTGTTGGCCTCCTATGCACTGACCAAGACGGTCGACCTTTACGCGCGGGTCGAGAACGTGTTCGACGAGCACAGGATCACCCATCGCGGAGCCGATGGTGCGCGTGGCAATCCCGGCCGCTACTTCGGCGGCGGCGTGCGCGCGACCTTCTGAAGCCTGGCAGGTCGTTACCTGCCAAGCGTCTCCCCAGCGAGCGCGCGCTCAGTCTGAGCGCGCGCTCGCTGCTTCTTCGGAGCCAGCGCCACCGATCCGGATGATCGCTTGCAGAGACAAGGCCGAAGCGTCCCGCGCCGGGATGCAGGCCATGGAATGGTTATAGTAGCGACCTTTCCATGGAGAGCCTGCCGGCAGATCGGGGGTCAGGGCGAGCATGAATATCCTCCTTCTCGAGGACGATCAGAAGACGGGGTCGTTCATCGCGCGTGGTTTCACGGAACTGGGCCACGCCGTGGACTG
>JAHCKU010000274.1 GCA_026125625.1 Burkholderiales bacterium
GGTGCGCGCCGGCCGATGCGCGCGAACAGGCCCAGCAGCGCGAGCGTGGCCAGTCCCAGCGCGAGCATGGTGGCGAGCGCGCCGGCGAGCACGTACCAGCCGGTCCTCGGGTCCTGTGCGTCCCACAGGATGAGTCCGCCGAGCGCGGCCACGCCGGCGATGTAGCCGAGCCAGCCGGCGGTGTCCGGCAGGCCCAGGTCCCGGCGCAGCACGCGCAGGGTCGGCACCCGGCGCAGGGCGAAGATCGGCGGCAGCGCGAAGCCGAGCAGCAGCACGAAGCCGGCGACGAAGCCCTGCAGCAGCGGCTGTACACCCGGCACCGGCAGGCTCACGCCGACCAACGGCGCCAGCAACGCAGCGAGCACTGCCTGTCCCGCCAAGCCCAGCGCACACCCGATGGCGCTGGCGATCACGCCCAGCACCACGAACTGCTGCACGTGCAGGCGCAGGATCAGTGGCTGCGTTGCGCCGAGACAGCGCATCACCGCCACGCCGTCGAGATGGCGGCGCAGATAGCGGCGCGCGGCCAGCGCGACCGCGACCGCGGCCAGCACCACGCTCAGCAACGCGGACAGGCCAAGAAACTTCTCCGCACGCTCCAGCGCCGACTTGATCTCCGGACGCGCATCGCGCACGTCCTCCACGCGCTGCCCTGGTCCGCTCAACGCCTGCGCCTGCGTGCGGAATTGCGCCACCGCCTGCGGCGGACCCGCCACGCCGAGGCGGTAGCCGACGCGGCTGCCGGGTGCGATCAGGCCAGTGGAATCGAGGTCGGCGCGGTTCATGGTCAGGCGCGGGCCCAGGCTGAGGAAGCCGACGCTGGTCTCCGGATCCTCCATCACCTGCGCAGCGATGCGCAGGCTGCGTGTGCCGACCTGCAGCGAATCGCCGATGGATACGTCCAGGCGCGCCATCAGCCGGTCGTCGGCCCATGCCGTGCCCGCCGCCGGAATGCCATCCGGCCGCACGACTGCACCATCCGTGGCAGTGCGCACCGTCAGGTGGCCCTTGAGCGGATAGCCCGACCCGACCGCCTTGATCTGGGTGAGCACGCTCTCGTCGCCGTTGCCGACCATGCTCGGGAAGCGCACCAGATCAACGGTCTGCAACTCGAGGCGATCGGCCAGTTCCACCAGCGCCGCATCGATCGGCCGATCGGACAACACCATGAGATCGGCGCCGAGCAGGTGATTGGCTTCGACGTTCAACGCCTGACGCACGCGGTCGGCGAAAAATGCCACCGTGGTCAGGCTGGCCACTGCAACGATGAGCGCGATGACCAGCACACGCAGCTCGCCGGCGCGCCAGTCGCGCAGCAGCAGGCGCGCCGAGAGCGCCAGCCCCTGCCGCCACGACAGGCGCCGCCGTGCTGGCATGGCTGTGCCCGGCCGTACCGCGCCGGGCAGGACGTCGGCGCCGTTGCTCATGCCGCCATCCTTCCCGCTTCCAGGCGAATGCGGCGAGCGCAGCGCGCTGCCAGGCGCTCGTCGTGCGTCACCAGCAGGAGGGTGGTGCGCTGCTCGCGGTTGAGCTCGAACATGAGATCGATGACTTCCTCGCCGGTGGCCGAATCCAGATTCCCGGTCGGCTCGTCGGCGAACAGCAGACGAGGCGTGCCGGCGAACGCGCGTGCGATGGCCACGCGCTGCTGTTCACCGCCGGAGAGCTGGCGCGGATAATGGTCCAGCCGTCCGGCCAGGCCGACACGTGTCAGCAGCGCAGCGGCAGTGGCACGCGCCTGCGGCGCACCGTCCAGCTCCAGCGGCAGCATGACGTTCTCCAGCGCGGTCAGCGCCGGCAGCAGCTGGAACGACTGGAACACGAAGCCGACCAGGCGCCGGCGCAACTCCGCGCGGCCGTCTTCGTCCAACCCCGAGAGATCGATACCGTCCAGCTCGACGCGTCCTGCGCTGGGCAGATCGAGTCCGGCGAGCAGACCCAGCAACGTGGTCTTGCCCGATCCCGATGCGCCGACGATGGCCACCGCCTCGCTCGGTGCGACCTCGAGATGGATGTCCTGAAGAATGGTGAGCTGGTTACGTCCGGTGTCGACTTGCTTGGTGAGGCTGGAAGCCCGCACAATCGGCCTGGTGTCCGTCATTCGATTCCTTGTTCTCGCGCTATGCCTGATCGCAGCAGCCATGCCTGCTGCGCAGGCCCAGCAGCCGCCGGTGATACTCGTGTTCGGCGACAGCCTGTCCGCCGGCTATGGCCTGCCACAAGGGCGCGGCTGGGTCGACCTCCTGCAGCAGCGCCTCGACACGGACAGGCAGCGGCTGCGCGTCGTCAACACCAGCATCAGCGGCGAGACCACGCTCGGCGGGCGCAACCGCCTGCCGGCCGTCCTGACTCAGCATCGGCCACGCCTGGTCATTCTTCAATTGGGAGCGAACGATGCATTGCGCGGGCAATCACTGAACGGCATGCGCGACAACCTGGAAGAGATGATACGCGCCAGCCGTGAGGCCAAGGCCGAAGTCCTGCTGGTGGGGATGCAGATTCCACCCAATTACGGCCAGCAATATACGCAGAAGTTCCAGGCCGTCTTCACCGAGGTGGCGCGCAGGCACAAGGTGGCGCTGGTGCCCTTCCTGCTGGAGGGCTTCGCCGACCAGCCGCGCTTCTTCCAGCCGGACGGCGTGCATCCCACGGTACAGGCACAGACCATGATGCTCGACAACGTCTGGTCCGTGCTCTCGCCCCTGCTGCCGCGCCTGCGCTGAGGCTGCCGCAACGGCAGGTGTGCTACGCTGTCTTCGGACTTCGGACACGAACACTCGATACACCCGACGACGTGAGCGCACAGCCCCTGCCCCGCGACACGGCCACCGTTGCACAACTGTCTCAATTCGATGCGCTGATCGACGTGCGTACGCCGTCGGAATTCGCCCTCGACCACATTCCCTACGCATCCAATCTGCCGGTCCTGTCGGACGCCGAGCGCGCCCAGGTCGGCACCCTGTACAAGCAGGTGTCACCGTTCACCGCGCGCAAGGTCGGCGCGGCGCTGGTGTCCGCCAACATCGCGCGCCATCTGCAGGGCGCGCTGCAGGACAAGCCGCGCCAATGGCGGCCCCTGCTCTACTGCTGGCGCGGCGGTCAGCGCAGCGCCTCGATCACTTACGTGCTGCGCGAAATCGGCTGGGATGCACGCCAGCTCGAAGGCGGCTACAAGGCCTTCCGCCGTGCGGTGCTGGCCGACACGCCGGCGCTGGTGCAGTGCCTGCATTTTCGCGTCGTCTGCGGGCTCACCGGTTGCGGCAAGACGCGCCTGCTGCAGCGGCTGCAGGCGCGCGGGGCGCAGGTGCTCGACCTGGAAGCACTCGCCGCGCATCGCGGCTCGGTGCTCGGCGGCCTGCCCGAGCGGCCGCAGCCCTCGCAGAAGATGTTCGAGAGCCTGCTGTGGGATCGCCTGCGCCGCCTGGATGCGCAGCGCGTGGTGTACGTGGAGTCGGAAAGCAGGAAGATCGGCCGGCTGCAGCTGCCGCAAATCCTGATGGATTGCATGTGGCGCAGCCCGTGCGTGCGCATCGAAACCAGCACGGCAGCGCGCGTGGCGCTGCTGAGGGAAGAGTACGTACATTTCTTCAGCGACCGCGCCGGCCTGCAGCGCCAGCTCGATTGCCTGGTGCCGCTGCACGGCCATCAGGTGGTCGAATCCTGGAAGCAGATGGCCGAGCGCAGCGAGTGGGATGTTCTGGTAACGGAATTGCTCACCCGCCATTACGACCCGGCATACCGCTGTTCGATCGTTTCACACTATCCCCATCTGCCGCAGGCACGCGTAATCGAGATCGATCATGCCGGCAACGAGGCCTACGCGCAGGCCGCCGAGGCGCTGCTGGACGACGTCACGGCGCCGATGGGCTGAGCGATGCAGCAGCCATCGGTCCACCGTTCGACGCGCTGCGCATGAACATCGGCCTGCGCGTGGAAGTGCACACCACCGTCGGCACGCGCCAGGGCGTACCCACGCTCGTTCGCCTGCTGGGGCAATACGAGGCGGGTGCGACCTTCCTGTTCTCCTTCGGACCCGACGGCAGCGGCCGGCAGCTGCGCCGCTATCTGTTCCGACGCATGCTGGGACGCGAGGTCGATCCGCTGCTGCAGTGCTACAGCAAGCGCGCGCTGCTGCACGGCTGGCTGCTGCCGACATCGGAGATCGCCAAGCGCTGTGCCGACGTGATGCGCTCGGCGCGCGATGCCGGCTTCGAAGTCGGCATCCATGCCTACGACCGCACGCGCTGGCTCGAGCATGCCGCCAAGGCCGATGGTGCCTGGACCCGTCAGGAGATGACGCGCGCGCAGGCGGCATTTCGCGACGTGTTCGGCGAGGCCGCCAACGTGCGCGGCGCACCCGGCTGGTGCATGAACCGCAACGCCTTTCGGCTGACGCAGCTGCTGGGCTTCGGCTATGCCAGCGACACGCGCGGCGTGGAAGCGTTCGTGCCGGTATATCAGGCCGAGCTGATCGCCTGCCCGCAGCTGCCGACCAGTCTGCCCACGCTGGACGAAGTCATGCGCCTGGGCAACGGCAGCGCAGAAGCTGCAGCCGATGTCCTCCTCGCGCGCAGCGCCGACACTGCCGACACCGCCGGCGGCGGACACGTGTATACGCTGCGCGCGGAAATGGAAGGCATGCGGCATGTGCACGTGTTCGAGCGCATGCTGCAGACATGGAAGGCGCGCGGCGACAAGCTGCTGTGCCTGGCCGACTATTTCGACGCCCTGCCGCACAAGAACCTGCGCCGCCACGAAGTCGGCATCCAGTCACTGCCCGGCGGGTTGCAGGCTGCACAGCAACAGGCCGAGTTTCTTCTCTAACAGACTGCCAGCAAGAACCAAGGAGCGACCGCATGCTCGAAAACCTTACCGTCCCCGCATTCGAGGCGACCGCGACCGGCGGCAAGACCGTGAGTCCCGCCGTACAGGCAGGCAGGCCGTTCGTCCTGTACTTCTATCCTAAGGACAACACCCCCGGCTGCACCGACGAGAGCCTGCAGTTCCGCGAGCTGCATGGCGAGTTCGCGAAGGCGGGC
>JAHCKU010000275.1 GCA_026125625.1 Burkholderiales bacterium
TCTCGAAGGCATGTCCTTCCTGCTGCAGCCAGCGGTACAGCGGTCGCGGCTCGCGGTGGATGTGTACGTTCAGACGCGCGCCCGGAGGCAGCGGCTCCAGTGCCGCGACGATGCGCTCGAAGGGCTCGGGCGGTTCGAGGAAGCGCACGTCCAGGATCGGGATCTCGCTCACTCGATCGGCACCGTCTCGCTGCGCGCCGCCTGGCCCTGTGTCGCCTTGTCGTGCGCCTGGATGAACTCGCGCAGGCGCGCTTCCAGAGAAGGCGCATCGCCCAGCAGTTGCATTGCCATTGGATACAGCACCCGCTCCTCCTTCAGGTTGTGCTGCCGGATCATGATCGTCAGCGTCTGCATAAGCGCGTCGAACTCGTCGGCATCGCGATCGCGCACCGCTTCACGCAGACTGCGCATCAGCTCATGCATGACGGAATGCTCCGTGCTCATCATACGTGCGGGAGCGAGACTTCCGCCGGCGCGCTCTTCCATCGCCGGAAACAGCAGTTCCTCCTCGCACGCGAGGTGCAGCGTCAGCGCATCGGCGAAGCGCTCGAGCGCAGTCGCAGTCATCCCCCAATGCTGCGCCAGCACCGCCTCCTGCGCCTGCTCGAGCAATGCATCGCAGCGGCGATGATCCTGGGTAAGAAAGGCCTCGATGCTCATGCCATCAGACTCCCCTTGTGAATGGAACGTTCGATGCGCGGGGTGCGCAGCGCCCCGATCACCACCAGCACGAACAGCATGCCGCCGACGATGGCGATCAGGCCGCCCAGGCCCATCAGGCCCATGCCTGCGATCTGCTCCAGCCGGGTCAGGATCTGCTCCGACCCGGCCACCTTGCGCTGCACGCCGTAGCCGCCCGACCATACCAGTCCGCCGATGTGCAGCAGCTGGCCGATGCCGTACACCGCAGGCTGCCATGCAGCCAGCCGCAATTGCGGTGCCTGCCATCCCAGGCGCGGCAGCAGCTCGTAGGTCACGCCCATGAAGGCAAGCGTCACGCCCACGATGCAGCCGTGGTAGTGCGCGGGAATGCGCACGTCCGCACCCTGGATGGCGAAGCCGATCACGCCGCCGGCGCCGAACAGCACCAGCGACCACAACAACGCCGCGCGTAGCGGACGCGCGGCCGGCGCCGGCGCAGGTGCGCGCAGCAGCGCGATCACCACTGCCAGCGCCAGCGGCAGAATGCCGAAGCCGCCGCCCGCACGCATCATCCAGGTGAGTGCGTGCCGGTGCTCCACCGACGTCACGTCGTAGGTCAGATAGACGAGCGGCGTGGCCAGCACCGGCAGCATGGCCAGCGTGAACAGCAGCACCACCACGCGCGGACTCAGCGGCAGGCGCGCACCGCCGGCATCGGCCAGCCACAGCCAGGCGACCAGCAGCAGCAGCGTCCACGTGAATTGCAGTACGTGACCACCGCCCCAGAACAGGACCTCGTACGCGGTCCTGGCATCCAGCCCCGGCGGCAACGCGCGCCACGACCAGACGAAAGCGAACAGCGCGAGCGCGGTGCACAGCGCGGCGGCCGCCAAGCCCACGCGCAGCGCGGCGGCGCCGTCGAGCGCGCCCGTGACGACCGGCGCCGTCAGCAGTCCCCGCAGCACCATCACGCCGATGCCGATGCCCAGCAGCAGCAGGCCCGTGAGGAACACTGCGCCATCGAGCACCGGAATGTAATTGGCCATGATCGGCGCCGCGTTCTGTACGAAGGGTGCGCCGCTCATGATCAGCGTGCCTGCCGTGGCCAGTGCCACCCCCAGCCAGGCGAGCGCAGGCACCTGGCGCGCGCCGGCGAGGCTCCAGAATACGCCGGCGAAGGCGGCGAACCATACCAGCACCGACAGGTCGACATGCACCACCAGCGCGACGCGGAAGAAATCGGCGACCGGAAACAGCGCATTCACGCCGGGCGTGCGCGAGAGCACCAGCAGCAGCGAGAACACGCCCGACAGGGCGATGGCGGCAATGCCCAGCAGCAGCCAGGCGCGTGCCAGCTTACGGCGCACATCGGCAGGAACGGCCAGGCGATAACGCGCCGCAGGCAGCGATGCGGCGGACGCCGCGGGCAGCGGCAGAGTCAGGGACGATGCGCGTTTCATTGCAGCAGAATGCCTCCCTTGCCGGGATTGAAATCCACCACCAGCACGCGCTGCGGCGCCAGCTGCAGCGTTTCCTCACGCTGGTGAGTGAAGCCCTCGACGTTGCCGTCGTCGTTCATGCGCACGCCGATGCGATGCGCTCCGGCCGGCACCCGGTAGCGCGCATACAGCGTCGCCGGACCGTCGCGCGCCACGCCGCCGGGGTTGACCACCGCACGCGTGAGCAGCTTGCCGTCGAGAGTGAGCTCGACCGTCACCGGCCAGCGCTCGCGCGGGCAGTCGAGCGGTGCGCGCATGTTGGGCGCGAGCTTCTGCAGTTCCTCGGCGCTGCGCTCGCGACACGGCGCCTTGCGCTGTGCGGCGTGCGAGAAGCTCAGCTTCACCAGCGCTTCGTCCGCTTCCAGCGGGTGATAGACAGGGTGGCTGGAGAACCAGCCGATGCAGGCCGCGAACGCGGCGTACAGCAATGCCTGGCCGGTCAGAGAGAATGCGTCAGGCATGGGCATGCTCCGGCAACATCGCGGCGTGCGCGTGCAACGCCTCGCGCAGCGCGCCCAGCCCCGCTTGCAGCCCGCGCAGGTCGTGACGCGCGGCATGCACCAGACGCCAGGCATGCGCCGGCACGTGCGGGCGCAGGTGCGGCGCGCGGCGACCCTGCAGCCGTTCGGCACTCCAGCGTGCGCCCAGGCGGAACTGGCAGCCATCCTCGGCGCAGGCCGCCACCAGTACACCGTGCGCGCCGTGGCGCAGCGCGTATTCGACGAAACCCGGCGGCAGCTGACCGGCGCACACCAGGCTGAGCGTCGCGGTATCGCCCGACTGCAGCGCGTGCACGTCGGCACCCGCATCGCAGCCGAACACCAGCACCCGCGTGTCGCCGCGCAAGGCCGTCAACGCCGCATCCACGCGCACACGCAGCGTGTCCATGGTCAGCAACGGCAGGTCGATGCCGGTATCCAGCCGCGCCGCCTTGCGAAACGGCGTGGACGAGGGACAGGCGCCGGCGCAGATGCCGCATGCGGCGCACAGCGCCGCGTCGACCACCGCGACCTCCATGCCGCGCCGCGGATCCGGATGCGCGGCCATGGTGATGGCGGCGTACGGGCAATCGTCCACGCAGCGGCGGCAGCCGTTGCAGTGCCGTGCATCCACCTGCGCCGCCGGCATGCGCCCGGGATGCGGCAGCAGCGGCAGCGCGGCCAGCAGCAGGGTCGCACCCAGCATCAGCGCCCACAACGCCGCCGGCGACCACTGGTACATCAGCGCGTGCGGCGCGAGATAGAACCAGTCGAGCGCAAGCGCCGCGGCCACGCGGGCGACCTCGGCCGGAGCGGCGCTGATCACCGGCTGCACCAGCGACAGCGCGAGCAGCACGCCCAGGGTGCCGAGCGTGAGCGCCTGCGCCGGCCGCGTATCTGGCCGGCTCACGCGCTGGATGTGAATGTACATGCCGAGCAGCAGCGCCAGCGGTACACCCACGTGCAGGAACACCAGCAACGAGAACAGGCGATCGTCCAGATACTCCGGAGCGAGCACGTTGCGCGCGAGCGGCTCGCCGAACAGCCCCAGGGCATCGAACCACTCCAGGGTCGCACCCAGGCTGAACAGCGCTACGTCGTCCCACACCAGCCAGAAGCCGCCGATGCCGGCGAACAGCATCAGCCACAGCAGCGGCACGCCGCTGACCCAGGTGAACCAGCGGAAGCCGAAATCGCGACGCAGCGCGAATTCGCGCAGCACGTGCAGCGCGACCAATAGCACCAGCGCATCGGAGGCGTAGCGGTGCAGGCTGCGCGCGATGCCACCCAGCCCCCGGCCGCTCATTGCCTGCACCGAAGCGTGGGCACCGCTCACGCTGGTTTCGAAAAAGGCGAACAGATACACACCGCTGGCAGTGATCAGCCAGAACATCAGATAGGCAAGCGCGCCCAGATGACGCAGCGGATTGGCGCGCGCGCCGAAGCAGCGGTCCATGCCACCTTCCAGGCGCTGCCAGGCATCGCCGAGCCGCTGTCGCAGCGTAGCGATGTGGGATGCGTGGCGGGCTGGTGCATGCATTTCCAGGATGCTACGCGGGCGTCCCGGAGGTGGAATTAACCTGCGTTCACGCCATCGGCATCGATGCCGTGTACAGCGACGCTCAGCTCGAGCGCAAAGCGGAGTCCGCGAGCGAGGCAGCACGCATGCGACGCCTGCGTGCCTCGCGCAGCAGGAACCCCGATACCAGCACGATGGCGGTTGCCGCACCGGCCAGTTCGATCAGGATCGACGTCTTGTAGCGGTAGCGGCCGGAGGCAGGATCGTAATAAGTGCACAGGATGCGCACCCGCTCGATCAGCCCGGCCAGCGATTCGCCGCGTACCGGCGCGCCGGTGAGCGCGGCCTTCAGTGGCTCGACCAGCTGTGGCAGTGGGAAGCGCTCGCCATAGACCTGCGTCACCACGCGGCCCTCGCCGTCGATCACGGTGATCTGGACCAGGTGATCGAAGCCGCCGGCGATCGGCGCCCAGGTGAAGCCGACTTCGTCCGCGAGCACGGCGAGCGTGGCGCGATCCGGGCTGACGAAGCGCCAGTTGGCCTGCCGCACGCCCTGCTGCGCAGCGAATGCGGCGAGCGCCTCGGATGTGTCGAACGGCTGGTTGAAGCCGATGCTGAGCACGTTGAACTTGTCCGCGCCCAGCGCCGCGGCTGCGGCTTGCTCCGCGCGGCGCAGCGTCTGCGTGGTGGTGGGACAGACGCGAAAGCAGCCGGTGTAGATGAATGAGATCAGCAGGGGCTTGCCGCGCAGTTGCGCCAGCCGCAGGTGCCGGCCCTCGCTGTCGATGAAGGCATGATCGCTCAGCGTGCGCCCGATCGCCGCCTGGCTGGACGCCAGCGCCTGTTTCGCATCGAGAGGCGCGGAAGCCTCCTGTGCGCCGGC
>JAHCKU010000276.1 GCA_026125625.1 Burkholderiales bacterium
CCCCCAAGGTCTACGTCTATTTCGCCCACAGCTACTACGTCCCGGTGATGGATGCCACTGCCGCCAGCACCACCTACGCCGCGCCGTACACGTCGCTGCTCGAGCGCGGCAATGTCTTCGGCGTGCAATTCCACCCCGAAAAATCGGGCCCGCTCGGACTCAAAATCGTCCGCAATTTCGTGGAGCTCTGAGCATGCTGGCCAAGCGCATCATTCCCTGCCTGGACGTCACCAGCGGCCGGGTCGTCAAAGGCGTGAACTTCCTCGGTCTGCGCGATGCGGGTGATCCGGTCGAGGTCGCGCGCCGCTATGACGAGCAGGGGGCCGACGAGCTGTGCTTCCTCGACATCACTGCCAGTTCGGATGAGCGTGGCATGATCCTGCACGTCATCTCCGACGTGGCCAATGAAGTGTTCATTCCGCTCACCGTGGGGGGCGGCGTACGCAGCGTGGAGGACGTGCGTGCACTGCTCAATGCGGGGGCCGACAAGGTCAGCATCAACACCGCGGCGGTGCAAAATCCGAATCTGATTTCAGAGGCGAGTGGGAAAGTCGGATCGCAATGCATCGTGGTGGCCATCGATGCCAAGCGGGTGGACGCGGGCTGGGAAGTGTTTACCCATGGCGGGCGGCGCGCCACCGGATTGGATGCATTGGAATGGGCGAGCAGGGTGCAGGCACTGGGAGCCGGCGAGATTCTGCTCACCAGCATGGATCGCGACGGTACGCGCAACGGCTATGACGTCGAGTTGACGCGCGCCGTCTCCGACCGTGTGGAGATTCCGGTCATCGCCAGCGGCGGCGTAGGCGGCCTGGAGCATCTGGCACAGGGTATTCTGCAGGGGCATGCCGACGCGGTGCTGGCGGCATCCATCTTTCACTACGGCGAATACACCGTGAATCAGGCCAAGTCCTATCTGGCGGGGAAAGGTATCGAGGTGCGCGCATGAGCGAAGATTGGACGAGCGCGGTCCACTGGGATGCGCAGGGCCTGGTGCCGGTGATCGTTCAAGATGCCGCCTCCGGCAAGGTGCTGATGTTCGCATGGATGAATGCGGAAGCCTTGCGCCGGACGGTTGCCGGCGGCGAAGCGGTGTACTGGTCGCGCTCGCGCGGGCGCTTGTGGCACAAGGGCGAGGAGTCCGGGCATGTGCAGCGCGTGGTCGAACTGCGACTCGATTGCGATGCGGATGCCCTTCTGCTGCGTATCGAGCAGGTGGCCGGCATCGCCTGTCACACCGGGCGTGAGCGCTGCTTCTATCGCCGCCTGGAGAATGCGCGCTGGGTCGAAACCGACGCCGTACTCAAGGATCCGGCACAGATCTATGGGAGGCAGGCATGATCGATCCCGGCATCCTTCAGCGCCTGGCTGCGACCTTGGAAGCGCGCAAGGGCGCGGATCCGGCCTCGTCCTACGTCGCCGCCCTGTTCGCCAAGGGCAACGATGCCATCTTGAAGAAGGTGGCGGAAGAGGCTGCCGAAACCCTGATGGCGGCCAAAGACGGTGATAAACTGCACTTGGTTCGCGAGACCGCCGATTTGTGGTTTCACACTCTGGTGATGCTCAGCTTCCACGGACTGGGCCCCGATGATGTACTGGCCGAGTTGCGCCGGCGCGAGGGAATCTCCGGGATCGACGAGAAGGCGGCGCGAGCCTGATCCATCAGGCGTCCGACTCTTCCGCCCCCGCGCTCGAGCGATACTCCATGCACGATCCGAACTGCATCTTCTGCAAGATTGTCACAGGAGAGATCCCCAGCAGAAAGGTTTTCGAGGACGATCTGATCCTCGCTTTCCACGATATCAATCCGATCACACCAGTGCACCTGTTGATGATCCCGAAGGCGCATCTGAATTCGTTGTCCCATGCGCAGGAGAGTGACGCACCGGCGCTGGGACGCATCATGGCCGTGGCCGGCCGCCTGGCGCGCGAGCAGGGGGCAGATGACGGATTCCGGCTGATCGTGAATACTGGACGGGTTGGGCAGCAGGAAGTCATGCACGTGCATGCGCATATCTTGGGAGGCAAGGAGCCTTTGGGTCCGATGCTTCCGCGGCGCAGAGCCTGACTATTGGCATCACAGGAGAGAGAACATGGGTTCCTTCAGCATTTGGCATTGGTTGATCGTTCTGGTGGTAGTGGTCCTCATCTTCGGAACGAAGAAGTTGCGTAATCTGGGCACGGATCTGGGCGGTGCCGTCAAGGGCTTCAAAGAGGGAATGAAGACCGAAGAAGACAAGGCCGCCGATGTGGCGGCGAAGGTGGAGCACAACCGTGCCGGCCAGACCATCGAAGGTGAGATCAAGGACCGCGCCAACTCCTGATCGAGGATGCACGAGTAGGCGTCGGTGACGCGAGGCGGTCATGCTGGATATCGGGTTTTCCGAACTGATGGTCATCGGGGTGGTCGCGCTGATCGTCCTGGGACCCGAGCGGCTGCCGCGCGTGGCGCGCACCGCCGGCCATCTGCTCGGCCGATTCCAGCGCTACGTTACCGAGGTCAAGGCGGACATCAACCGCGAGATCGAACTCTCGGAACTCAAGAAGATCCACGCCAGCGTGGAAGATGCCGCGCGCTCGATCGAGAGTACGGTCAAGAGCGAGATCCAGCAGGCAGAGCAGGAACTGCGTAGTGTCGAGGCGGAGGTCAACCGCGCAGGGGAAGAAATCAGCAGGGCGCACGCGGAGCTGACACAGAGCGTGAGCTCCATGAGCATGCCGCACATGGGTGCGGAACGCCAGCAGGCCGATGCCGAGGCTGCCGCCGACGGTGCGCTGCTGGCAGCACCGTCCGGTGACGTCGATTCTGCCTCGTGCGACGTGGACGAGTCCTCGCCTCAACTCGAACTCGGGCTCGGGCAGGACTCACACTCAGCCGCTGCCGAGCCCGCCAAACCTTCCTGACCAACCAGGCGCATCCGCGCAACGACCCTCATCAATCAAGTGAGCGATAACGAACAAGGGTCCGAAACCTTCTTGTCGCATCTCGTCGAGTTGCGCGATCGATTGCTGCGCGCAATCATCGCCCTGCTCGTGGCCTTCCTGTGCCTGGTGCCCTGGTCAAAAGAAATCTATGGATGGCTCGCTCTGCCCATGCTGGCGCAGCTGCCGGCAGGTGTGGCGATGATCGCGACGGAAGTGACTTCGCCCTTTTTCATCCCGATCAAGGTCACTCTGCTCACGGCAGTGGTCCTGGCTTTGCCCGTCATCCTCTATCAAGTATGGGCATTCGTAGCGCCGGGCTTGTACGCGCATGAAAAGCGCCTGGTAGCGCCGCTGGTCGTCTCCAGCAGCATTCTGTTCATGCTCGGAATGGCTTTCGCCTATTTCATCGTGTTCCCGGTGGTGTTCGGCGTGATGAAGGCGTTCACGCCCGAAGGCGTGGCATGGATGCCCGATATCGGTGCCTATTTCAACTTCGTAGTGGGGATGTTCATCGCGTTCGGCGTCACCTTCGAAGTGCCGGTGGCAGTCATTCTGGCGGTCAAGGCAGGCATGATCAGTATCGCCAAGCTGCGCGAGATCCGACCCTATGTGATCGTCGGCTCCTTCGTCATCGCGGCTATCGTTACCCCGCCCGACGTATTGTCGCAGCTGCTTCTCGCCATACCGTTGTGCCTCCTGTACGAGGCCGGGATACTGGTAGCCGCTGTTCTGGTCCGCAACCAGACGCAGCCCGAATCCGAATATCAGTAGACGAGCCGGATAGACCCGATCAGCGGCGCTTGACCGAAGGCCTTCGACCGACGGTCAAGTCGATGGAGAGGCGCTCGCCCGCGCGCACCACAGTCAGCTTCGCCGTTTCTCCAGGTCTGGTGCCGGCCACGATGTTGAGCATATCGAACGAATCCGGCACCAGCCTGCCTTGCACCTCGACCAGAACATCTCCCGGACGCACTCCGGCGCGCTCCGCCGGGCCACCTCGAACCACGCCGGCGATGAGCACTCCGCGCGTGTCTCCCAGTTTGAAAGACTCCGCCAGCTCGGGTGTGATGTCCTGTACTTCTACACCGATCCAGCCCCTGATTACCGATCCGGTCTGGATGATCTGCTCCATGACCTGCCGGGCAAGACTGACCGGGATGGCGAATCCGATGCCGAGTGAACCGCCGCTGCGGGAATAGATTGCGGTATTGATACCGATGAGATTTCCTTCGCTGTCGACCAAGGCGCCTCCGGAGTTGCCGGGGTTGATGGCGGCATCGGTCTGAATGAAGTTCTCGAAGGTGTTGATGCCCAGGTGCGTGCGCCCCAGTGCGCTGACGATGCCCATCGTCACTGTCTGGCCAACGCCGAAGGGATTGCCGATCGCCAACACCACATCACCGACCAGCAGGTTTTCGACGCGCCCGAACGTCACCGCTGGCAGCTGGCCCATCTGGATCTTGAGCACAGCCAGGTCCGATTCCGGGTCGGTCCCCACCAGCTGTGCCACTGCCTGGCGCCCGTCGTTCAAGGCTACCTCGATCTCGTCGGCAGCCTCGATCACGTGGTTGTTGGTGAGGATGAATCCTTCCGCCCCTACGATCACACCGGAACCGAGGCTGGAGCTGCGTTGGGCATCATCCTCCAACTGGTCACCGAAGAAGCGCCGAAACAGCGGATCATCCATGAACGGATGGCGCGGAGTCTTCACCTGCTTGCTGGTGAAAATGTTCACCACCGAGGGCATGGCCTTTTGGGCGGCGGCACTGAAGGAGGGATGCAGGAACTGGGGCGAAGCCGCCTTGGGTTGCGTGCTCCCGGATTCGGTGATGGTGACGATGCCGTTATTGGCGGTCTGCGTGCGGAAGGGCAGAAGATCAGGCCGCAGCGTAGAGACCACCAGAAGTAAGGCCAGAGCGATCGTGACCGCCTGGGCAAAAACCAACCAAAGCTTGCGCAGCATAGTGAGGACGCCCAGAACCGGGCATGGAAGGCAAGTAGAGCCGCCAGGATTATCGCAAAAGCGCGCCCGGTTAGGAATTGGGGTAGACCGGGCTTTCGCAGGTGCCGGGTCGGTTTGACAGCTACGCC
>JAHCKU010000277.1 GCA_026125625.1 Burkholderiales bacterium
CCTCGGCGACGAAGGCATTGCCCGGTCCTGCCACCATGTCGCATGCCTGCACGCTGGTGGTGCCCACCGCCATGGCACCGATCGCCTGCACCCCGCCGAGCACGAAGATCTCGTCCGCCCCCGCCAGGTGCATGGCGGTGACGATCGCGGGCGCCGGCCTGCCCTGGAACGGCGGCGCGCAGCCGATCACGCGCGGCACACCAGCAACCTTGGCAGTGAGGATGGTCATGTGCGCGGAGGCCACCAGCGGATACTTGCCGCCCGGCACGTAGCAGCCGACGCTGTTCACCGGGATGTTCCTGTGGCCGAGCACCACCCCGGGCAGGGTCTCGACTTCGACGTCCTTCAGCGCGTCCTTCTGGATCTGCGCGAAATTGCGGATCTGCGTCTGCGCGAACTTGATGTCGTCCACGTCGCGCGGCGACATGGCCTTGATGGATGACTGGATCTCGGATTCGCTCAGCTTGAAGCTGGGCGGATCCCAGTTGTCGAACTTGCGCGAATACTCGCGTACCGCTTCGTCGCCGCGCTTCTCGATGTCGGCGAGGATGGCTTCGACAGTCTGGCGGACTTTGGCGACATCGGCGGCGTCCTGCTCGGCGCTGATGCCGGACTTGAGAAAACGGACCATGGGTGCTCCTGAGAGGGAATGCGGATTATAAGCCCGTGGGTCCAGGCAGCCGGGCAAGCGGACAGGCAGCGACCCGAGGCGAAACGGCTGTGTGAGGTAGGATTCCGGCTATGGCGTTCCCAGACCCAACATTCCAGGAGGAGCACATGGCAGACGTCGGAACCAAGCTGATCTTCGAGAACGAGCGCGTACGCATATGGGAGTTCACTCTGCAGCCGGGGGAGACCACCGGCATGCACAAGCACGACCTGGACTATTTCTTCTACCCGATCGAGGGCGGTACCCTGGAAGTGACACGCGCCAGCGGCGTGACGCAGGCCACGCTCAAGGCGGGTGAAGTCTATTATCGCAAGGGGGGCGACACGCACGACGCGAAGAACATCGACGACCATCGTTACCACGAGGTGCTGGTGGAGCTGAAGGGCTGATCGTTTACCTGGGATTCATGCTCGTGCCGGTGAAACATCCAGTGTAATCGGGACGTTCTTCATACTTCATGATGCCGAATAAAAATAGTGCCGCGCGTCGAGCGTATCACTGGATTCGTGTATTTTCAGGCTCGCTTGCCATGACCCACACCACCCCCGGCCTTCGGCCGCCCCCTCCTCCCGAGAGGAGGGGAAGAGAAACGCCAGCAGTTTGCTACTGATAGTTGTTGGCAGTACACCAAGTCAGCCTGTCAACCCTGGATCAGCACGATATCCCATACTGCCAGCTGAGCCTCCGCCTCTTCGTCCTTGGTGGGCGGCAGCATGCTTGCGATCAGGCTGTCCTTCGCCCATGAGCCTTGCAGCAGGCGATCCTTGTCGTTGAGCGGTTCGTTGGCGAAATACATCTGCGTCACCAGCCTGTTGAGATGCCCGCGCACGTCGAAGTGGATGTGCGGTGGGCGCGTCCAGTTGCCGGTCACGGCATAGGCACCGGGCTTGACCGTCTTGAAGCGATAGCGGCCCTCGACGTCGGTCTTGATCACGGCATAGCCGTCGAAGTTGGGATCGATCGGCGCCGGATTGGGATCACTCGGATGGGTATAGCGGCCAGCAGCGTTCGCTTGCCACACTTCGAGTTGCGCGCCCGCCACCGGCTCGCCACGCATGTTCAGCACGCGCCCCATCACGTATACGATCTGCCCCAGTGCTGCGCCCTTCCCTGCCTGACGGGTCAGATCCGCATCGGCTTCCTCAGGGTAACGCACCGGATAGAACGGACCCAGGATCTGGTCGGGGGTAGGCATGGTGCGCGTGGTCTGCACTGCGGAATCCTGCGCGAAGACACCGCGCACCCCGGGGACGAGCGCTGCCGCACCCAGTGCCAGAGACATGCGCAGAATCTGCCTGCGCATGGGCGCGTGCTCCGGACAGGTCGGCAGCCACTCCTGTCTCTGCATGAATCGTTCGTGCGTCGGCTTGGCCATGGCTCCTCCTCGTAATATCGCGTCGCAGGGCGGTGGACGGTGATAGCATCCCGCGTCGCCGCCTTCCATCCGGCATTAGATCACTACCCTGCTTCGATGACACGCCCCGCCTCGGCCGCGCATAGCGATGCACCGCCCGATCCCCGCCGCTGGCTCGGCCTCGCCGGCATCGGCAGCGGCGTGTTCATGTTCACGCTCGACGGCAGCATCGTGAACGTCGCACTGCCCACCCTGACGCAAACCTTCGGTGCCTCGCTCGCAACCGTGCAGTGGATACCGCTCGCCTATCTGCTGGTGATCACCACTCTGGTGCTGGGGGCCGCGCGGCTGGGAGACATGCACGGGCGCAAGCGTGCCTATCTGTTCGGACTGGGCCTGTTCACCGTCGCGTCGGCCTTGTGCGGACTCGCGCCCGGCGTCGGCTGGCTGATCGCCTTCCGTGTGTTGCAAGGCTTCGGCGCAGTGTTCGTCTCCGCACTCGGCGGGGCCATCATCGCGCAGACCTTTCCGCCCAGTGAGCGCGGCCGCGCTCTGGGTGTGATCTCGTCCTGCGTGACGCTGGGCGTGGCGCTTGGTCCCACCGTTGGCGCGTTCATCATCGACTGGGTGGGCTGGCGCTGGATGTTCCTGGTCAACATTCCGGTGGGCATCGCTGCGATGATCATCGTCAGCCGTGTCATCCCCGACTTCGCTCCGGCGCCGGCGCGCCTGCCGTTCGACTGGCTCGGCACCGTACTGATCGCGCTCGCGCTCGGTGGATTCTCGCTGGCGCTCACCTTCGGTCAGCGCCACGGGTTCGGCACCATGCTGCCGCTCGCGCTGTTTGCACTGGCAGCGCTGGCGCTGGCCGGATTCTTCCTGGCGGAAACCCAGGTCGATGCCCCGGTGCTGGATCTCAAGCTGTTTGCCAACCACCCTTTCTCCGCCGGCCTGGCCATGAGCGTGCTCGCCTTCATTGCGCTGGCGAGCACTGCCTTCACCCTGCCGTTCTTCCTGCAGCTGGGACTGACCCTGCCGATCGCCACCGTCGGCCTGCTGATGGCGATCTCGCCGATCATCGGCGCGATCACCTCGCCCATCGGCGGCGCACTGTCGGACCGCTTCGGTCCACGCTGGGTATCGTTGGTCGGTCTGCTGATGATGGCGCTGGGCGGAGCACTGCTGTCGCGCCTGGATCAGGGCACCACCATCCTGCGCTTCGCCATGACCATTGCGCCGGTCGGCTTCGGCATGGCCTTGTTTTCCGCGGCCAACAACAGCGCGGTCATGAATGCCGTATCACGCGAGCGGCTGGGTATTGCCTCGGGCATGCTGTCGCTCGCGCGTACCCTGGGACAGAGCACCGCCATTCCGATCGCTGCCGCGCTGTTCGGCTTGTTCGCGCTGGGTCATGCAGGCGTCGTGGATCACACTGCGCTGTTGCGCCTGCCCCCCTCGTCGCTGCTGCGCGGTGCGCAGCACGCCTTCTATCTGACCTGGATCGCGGCACTGCTGGGGGCCGGTGTCGCGCTGTGGATGCTGTTGCGCGACCGCACGAGCCGAAGCTGACGATTCGGCTCCGTGATGCGTCTTCGCCATGCGCACGACGGACAGATGCCATGTCATCGGTGGGGAACATCCCCGGCACGGCGTGGTCATCTCGAATGAGACCTCCATCGGACCAAATCGCATGAACCCGCATTTCTCCCTTTGCCGACTGGAGCAGTACGAGTCCTTCGTCGGCGCCGAGACCGTCGAGCGCATTCTGCGCAAGGCGCGCAGGCTGCAGGGGCTGCGCCTCATTCATGTCAGTTCGACCTTCTACGGCGGCGGCGTGGCCGAGATCCTGTCCTCGCTCACCCTGCTGCAGAACGCGCTCGGCGTACGTGCTGACTGGCGCCTGATTCAAGGCAGTCCGGATTTCTTCGGCGTGACCAAGAAGCTGCACAACGCCCTGCAGGGCGCAGCAATCAATCTCAGCGAGCTGAAGAAGAGCATCTACGAGGAGGTCAGCTTTCAGAACGCGACACGCATGGATTTGAAGGCCGACTTCATCGTCGTGCACGATCCGCAGCCGCTGCCCCTGGTGGCATGCTTCCGCCATACCTGCCCGTGGCTGTGGCGCTGCCACGTGGATCTGTCGCAACCGAATCAGGAGGTATGGGCGTACCTGAAAGGCTTCATCGAACAGTACGACGCTGCGGTGGTTTCGCTTCCCGAGTACGCGCAGCAACTGGCGATCCCGCAGATCTTCTTCATGCCGGCCATCGATCCGTTCTCGGTCAAGAACCGGGAGCTGAGCGAGGAAGAGATCGTCGACCGATTGCGCCACTATCACATTCCGGATGATCTCCCGCTGGTGGTGCAGATCTCCCGCTTCGATCGCTGGAAGGATCCCGAAGGCGTGATCGAAGCATTCAAAATCGCGCGTCGCGAAGTCGACGCGACTTTGGTGCTGCTGGGCAATGTCGCCGCCGACGATCCCGAAGGCCAGGCCGTATTCGAGTCGCTGCTGGATCAGCGCGAGGAGCGCATCATCATCCTGACCGCGGAGGACAGCGCGCTGGTCAACGCACTGCAGCGGCGCGCGGCAGTGGTGCTGCAGAAATCGCTGCGGGAGGGATTCGGCTTGACAGTGGCGGAAGCCATGTGGAAGGGCACCGCCGTCATCGGCGGCAATTGCGGCGGCATCCGCCATCAGATCCAGGACGGCGCCAACGGTTTCCTGGTGTCCTCGGTGACGGAGGCCGCCGAGCGCATCGTGCAGTTGCTCGAGGACCCGACGCTCAGACAGCGCATCGGACAGGCGGCGAAAGAGACGGTGCGCGAACGCTTTCTGATGAGCCGGCTGGCCGAGCAATACCTGGATATCTTGTCCGACTTCGAGCCGAGCTTTCCGATCGACCATCGGCATGCACGCACCCGAGATATCCGCATGCCATAGCAGCCCGCCAGAGAAGCTCCAAGC
>JAHCKU010000278.1 GCA_026125625.1 Burkholderiales bacterium
GGAGAGCTGCAATTTCTCCGCCGAGTACCAGCCTCCCTCGAGCTGACGCAGTTCACGGCGAATCACTTCGTCGCGCGTGGTGGCGTTGCCCGAGATGTTGATCCGGCGCACATAGGCACGCCGGCCCGGATCGACGTACAGGGTGAACTCGACTTCGCCTTTCTCGCGATCGATCTCCGGCACGGGATTGATGTTGGCGAAAGCGTAGCCGTCGTTGCCGAGCCGGTCGGCCATGAGCTTGGTAGACTCGGTCAGGCGCTCGCGCGAAAACTGATCGCCGGGCTTGAGCCGCAGCAGATCACGCAAGTCCTTTTCCGGCACGATCAGATTGCCGGCGAAGCGGATGTCCGAAATCTTGAACTTGCGCCCTTCGGTGATGTTCACCGTCAGATAGATATCCTTCTTGTCCGGCGAGATGGATACCTGGGTGGAGTCGATGGTGAACTCGAGATATCCCTGATTGAGGTAGAAGGAGCGCAGCGTCTCCAGGTCGGCCTCGAGCTTCTGCCGTGAATACTGGTCGTTCTTGCTGTACCAGGTGAGCACCCCGGGGGTGCGCAGAACGAACAGACCCCGCAGGGTTTTTTCCTTGTAAGCCTGATTGCCGACGAAATTGATCTGGCGGATCTTGGCGACGCCGCCCTCGACGACATTGAACTGGATCGCCACGCGATTGCGCTCCAGGGGCGTTACCGTGGTGGTGACCTGCGCGGCGTACTTTCCGCGGCTGAGATACTGCGTCTTCAATTCCTGTTCTGCACGTTGCAGCAACGCACGATCGAGGATGCGCCCCTCGGACAGGCCGACCTCCTTCAGCGCGCTCTTGAGGACATCCGCGCTGAACTCCTTTTGTCCGGAGAAGGTGATCTGGTCGATCGCCGGGCGCTCGTCGACCACGACCACGAGCACATCCCCCTCGACTTCCAGGCGCACGTCCTTGAAGAATCCGGTGGCAAACAGAGAACGCACTGCAGCCGAGGCTTTCTGGTCGGTGAGCGTGTCACCGACCCGTACCGGGAGGTAGCTGAAGATGGTGCCCGCCTCGGTGCGCTGGATACCTTCTACCCGGATATCCTTGACGACGAAGGGCTCGAAGGCGGCGGCGGAGAGAGAGGAAAACCCGGAGAGGAGTAGCAGCAGCCTCGACAGCTTCATCCGCAGCTTTGTTTTATCCGCCGACCAGGCGGTTGATGTCGTTGTAGATCGCGAAGGCCATCAGGGTGAAGAGCAGGACCATACCGATGCGCTGGCCGATCTCCATGGCCCTCTCTGAAACGGGCCGACCTTTAACCATTTCAATCAGATAATACATCAAGTGCCCACCATCCAATAAGGGCACCGGCAGCAGATTCAACACCCCGAGGCTGATGCTGATGAGCGCGATGAAGCTGATGTAGGGCAGCCAGCCCAGCTGCGCGGATTGTCCGGCGTAATCGGCGATGGTGATGGGGCCGCTCAGGTTCTTGAGCGATACCTCGCCCATGATCATCTTGCCCAGCATGCGCAGGCTGAGCACGGATACTTCCCAGGTACGCAGCGCAGCACGTCCGACTGCTTCGATCGGGCCATAGCTGACGGTGGTCCGCTGTGCCTCCAGCATGGCCACATCCGGCTGGACGCCGATGCGTCCGATTACACGCCCGTCACGCTCGACCGGCTCGGGCGTCAGCCGCAGCGGCTGCTCCAGCTCACCCCGACGCACCAGCAGCTCGACTTCCTTGCCCCCTTGCGGGGTGATCGCAGCCACCAGGTCGTCCCAGTTGTACACCGCAACGCCGTTCACGCCCACGATCCGGTCGCCGACCCGCAAATCGGCGCGCGCGCCGGCGGAGTCGGGCTGGACCGCACCGACCACGACCGGCAGCAGGCGGCGTAATCCGATCCTGGTGAGGAAATCACCATCCAGATCGTCCGCGCTGAGCGACGACAGGTCGAGGGTCCGGACGCCGACCTGGTCGCGTTCGTCACGCACCTCGACGCTCACGCGCTCCCGGGCGACGGCATGCTCGAGAAGTACCCAGCGCACGTCCTGCCAGGTCTGCACATCCTCGTCACCGATGCGTACTATGGTCTCGCCGTTCTGGAACTGCGCCATGGCTGCGGGAGTGCTCGCGGGCTGATGTCCGAGCTCCGGCTTGAGGGCGGGCACGCCATGTACGAACAACAACCAGTAGACCAGGATCGCCAGGAGGAAGTTGGCGATCGGACCGGCCGATACGATGGCAAAGCGGCGATAGACAGACTGGCGGTTGAAGGCGCGGTGCCGCTCGTTGTCCGGCACATCGCCCTCGCGCTCGTCCAGCATCTTGACGTATCCGCCGAGCGGCAAGGCCGATATGACCCATTCGGTCCGATCGGACCCCAGCCGCCGCGTAAGCAGGGGGCGCCCGAAGCCGACCGAAAAGCGCAGGACTTTGACGCCGCACCAGCGGGCGACCTGGTAGTGCCCGAACTCGTGGATCACGATCAACACGCCGAGCGCGGCGATGAAGGCGATCAGGGTCATCAGCAGGGCCATCCGTCTACTCCTCTCCTTGGCTCCGTACCGGCTTGGAAGCGGGATCCGCAGCCGTTCCACGCCATCAGCAGGTCATCAGGCATGGGTGACCGTTTGCAGTGCCATCTCCCGCGCCCGCCGGTCGGCCTCGAGCACGTCTTCCAAAGATTGCGGTGTCTCGTGCGCAACGCGCGACAGTACCGCATCGATGACGGTCGCGATACGGTCGAAGCGCAGTCGGCCTTCCAGAAAGCGTCCTACCGCGACCTCGTTGGCAGCGTTGAGCACTGCCGGCATGTTGCCTCCGACGCGCAACACCTCATATGCCAGGCGCAGGCACGGGAAGCGGGCGAGGTCCGGCTTCTCGAAATGGAGCCCGGCGAGATCGAAAAAGTTCAACGGCTGCACGCCGGATTCTATGCGTTCGGGAAAAGCCAGGGCATGGGCGATGGGCGTGCGCATGTCGGGATTGCCCAACTGCGCGATGACCGATCCATCGACGTACTCCACCATCGAATGAATCACGCTCTGGGGATGGACCACCACTTCGATCGCTTCGGCCGGGGCGTTGAACAGATAGTGCGCCTCGATCACCTCGAGGCCCTTGTTCATCATGGTCGCGGAATCCACCGAGATCTTGCGTCCCATGACCCAGTTCGGATGCGCGCAGGCCTGCTCGGGCGTGACACCCGCAAGCTCCGACAGCGGCCTGCATCGAAAGGGACCGCCCGAGGCTGTCAGCAGAATGCGACGCACGCCGCCGACGGACCAGTCGCCGTTGAATCGCCCCGGCAGGCACTGCAGGATGGCATTGTGCTCGCTGTCGATCGGCACGATCATCCCTCCACCTTCGCGCACCGCGCGCAGGAACAGATGGCCGGCCATCACCAGCGACTCCTTGTTGGCCAGCAGCACGCGCTTGCCGGCCGCGGCCGCGGACAAGGTCGGCCGCAAGCCGGCCGCGCCGACGATGGCGGCCATCACCGTATCGACTTCGGGCAGGCTCGCCACCTGGCTCAACGCCGTTTCTCCCGAGAGCACTTCGGTATCCAGACCACCGTCGCGCAGCCGTTGCCGCAGCTCTGCCGCGGCCGATTCCGTGACCATCACTGCATATCGAGGCCGCACCAGACGGCATGCCGACAGCATGGGACCGACCTGGGCATGCGCAGTCAAGGCAGCCACGCGAAAACGTTGCGGGTGGCGTGTGACGACGTCGAGCGTGCTTTGCCCGATCGAGCCGGTCGCCCCGAGTATGGTCAGCGTACGCATGCCGGTCATGTCACATGCGCAGCGCCGGATAGGCGAAATACAGAGCAGCCAGTGGAAGCGTCGGCGTCAGCGCATCGATGCGATCCAGCAGCCCGCCGTGACCGGGCAGCAGCTTGCCACTGTCCTTTTGCCCTGCCATACGCTTGAGCCATGATTCGAACAAATCGCCGAGGATGCTGATCATGACCAGCGCCAGCGCCGCGATCAGGCTCACCGGCAACGGCCCGGATGCCGGAGTTGCTGCTGAGAGGATCCACCAGCAGGCTGCGACCCCGGCCAATGCACCGGCGACTCCTTCCCAGGTCTTCCCGGGACTGATCTGCGGTGCCAGCTTGTGTCGGCCGAAGGCGCGACCGGCGAAGTAGGCGCAGGTATCTGCAATCCACACCAGCGCCAGCACCGCCAGCAGGCGGCCGGGTGTGTGCTGCAGCCACACCAATGCATGCCAGAACGGCAGCAGCACCAGTGCACCCACCAGACCAAGCAGCAGCGGCGCACGCACATTGCGGCGCAGGTACAGCCATACCGGAACGATCGCTATCCAGAAAACGACGTCGAGGACATACAGGAAACGGCCGGTGGAGGAGTGCAGAAAGCTTTGCGCGAATGTGCCCCTGTGTTCGAGCAGCAGCAGCGTGAGTGCCGCGACACCCAGGACCCCGGCGTAGATCCATCGAAGTGCGCCGTGCATGCCTGCCAGACGCCCCCACTCGCTCCCTGCCACCACCAATGCGCAGCACAGCAGCAGTCCCCATTGCAGATGGGGGAGGTAGAACAGGGCCGCCACGAAAAGGGGGAGCAGGACTGCGGCGGTCAAAATGCGCTGCTTGAGCATGGGTGATACGTTCCTTGCGCCGAAACCGGTCGCCGGTAGGCGGTTGTTGCTGCCAGGACACGAAGATCGGCTCGATGCTGCTCGCCGTCAGCCTCGCTCCACGCCGGGCAGCGCCTGTGCCACCAGAGTCGAAGGCTGGCCGATCTGCTCGCTGATGCGCCCGAAGCGCCGCTCCCTGGCAGCATAGGATGCCAGCGCCGTGCGCAGGGCCGCGGCGTCGAAATCCGGCCACAGGATGTCGGTGAAGTACAGTTCAGTATAGGCAAGCTGCCACAGGCAGAAATTGCTCACGCGCTGCTCGCCGCCGGTGCGGATGAACAGGTCGGGTTCGGGCGCGTAGGAGAGCGCGAGATACGGCGCGAGACTGGTCTCGT
>JAHCKU010000279.1 GCA_026125625.1 Burkholderiales bacterium
CTCCCAGACTGCCGCTACGCCGCCCGCAGTGCATCCACCACCTTCAGGCGTGCGGCGCGCAACGCCGGCAGGAAGCCGCCGAGCAGACCCATCACCAGTGCGAACAGCATCGCCGACAGCACGATGCGCGGCGTCAAGGTGAAGGAGAACGCAAGCTCCGAGAAGGTCTGGAAGTTCATGGTGGAGAACGACACCTGCTGCATGAAGGAAGCCAGCGCCAGACCCAGCGCGCCGCCGAGCGCACCCATGCACAGCGATTCGAGCAGGAACGCCCACAGGATGCTGCGGCTGCGAAAGCCGAGCGCGCGCAGCGTGCCGATCTCGGCGGTGCGGTTGGCCACCGCCGCGTACATGGTGATCATGGCGCCGATCACCGCGCCGGTGGAGAAGATGATGGACAGGGTCAACCCCAGGATGCGAATGAAGTTCGCCAGCACTTCCGACTGCTCGGCGTAGAACACCGATTCGCGCTTGACCTCGACCGTCAGCCGCGGGTCGGCCTCCAGCGCACCTTTGAGCGCATCGAAGTCGTCCGCGCCGCGCAGGCGCAGCAGAACGACGGAATAGGATGTGCGGCGGAACGCCTGCATCAACTGGTCGGCGTCGCCCCAGATCTCGGAATCGAAGCCGCTGCCTCCGGCATCGAAATGCCCCACCACCGTCCAGTCACGCATGCCGAAGCGCAACTGCTCGCCGATCCCCGCTCCGACGAAACGCCTGCCGATGGAGCGGCCGGCGACGATTTCCGACGAACCCGGCCGGAACATGCGGCCGGCCACCAGCCTGGCCTGCGGCCGCAGCGCCCATCCCTGCCCGCCGATCCCGCGGATGACGATGTTCGACGGCTTGTCCGACTCACGCTTGTTGAGCGAGATCAGCACCACGGTCTCCTTCGATACCAGGCGCGTGCCGCTGCCGTCCAGTGCCACTTCCGGACGCATCTCCACCACCGCCGCCTGTTCGCGATCCACGATGCTCTGTACTTCAGCGCCGGCGGAGCGCCGCGTCACCATGGCGTTGTCGTATGCGCCGGTGGTCACCAGGGTGCTGCGCAGGCCCTCCTCCAGCATCAGCACGGTGGCGAACACGAACACCACCAGCGCCATGCCGCCCACCGTCAGCGCCGTGGTCAGGCGCCGGGCGGCGAGATTGCGAATACTGTAGGAGATCGGCACGGACATGATGACGCTGGTGCTTCAGCCCACGGCACGCAGCCCTTCGGCGATGCGCACGCGGCCGGCACGGATGCCGGGAGCAACCGCGGCGATCACGCCGATGAGGAGCCCGGCGGCAATCTGCAGCGCGACCGTCTGTGCAGATACCTGAAACACCGGGAACAGCGTGCCCATTCTGGACACGAACAGATGCGCCACCGGGAACGTCAGCGCACAGCCGAGCGCGCTGCCGGCCAGGGAGATGGCGATCGACTCGCCCAGGATCAGCCGGCGCACGAACCCGGGGGCGAAGCCGATGGCCTTGAGCGTGGCGTACTCGGCCAGGCGTTCGCGTGCGGACATCGCCATGGTATTGGCCATCACCGCCAGGATGATGACGATCACCAGGAAGGAGACCAGGCGGATGGCCACCACGATCGCCTCGGTCATCGACACGAAGCCGAGCTGGAACGCCTTCTCGGTTTCGGTCAGGGTCTCGGCCAGCGAATTGCGGAAAGTGGCATCCACCGCGCGCGCGATCTCCGCCGTGCGCTCGGGATCATCGACGTCGATCAGGAAGATGCCGGTGGTGTCGACCAGCTGTGACTGACTGCGCCTGAGGGATTCGTTCAGATACTGCCAGTGGAAGAAGAACTGCACTTCGTCGGTCGAGGTGTCGCGGCCCTGGTAGATGCCGCGTATCACGAACTCCCAGGTGCCCGGATGGATGGTGCCGCGCAGCGGCACCACGTCGCCCACGCGCCACCCGTAAGTCTGCGCCAGCTTGCGCCCGACGATGCAACCCTTGCGGTCACGCAGGAATGCCTGCAGCTGATCGGGCGGGATGACCAGTTCGGGATACATGTCGAAGTAGGTGGCAGCATCGACGGCGAACTGCGGAAAGAAGTTGCGCTCCGAGATGTACACCCCGCCGAACCAGTTCGCCTGGCTGACGCTGCGCACACCCGCGATCTGGCGGATGCGGTCGCGGTAGGTGATGGGCAGCGGAAACACCAGAGAGATGGCGTTGCGTGTGACCAGACGCGTGGCGGAGGCTGCATTCGCACCCGCGTACCACGCGTCCACCACCGTCTGCAGCAGGCCGAAGGCAAGCACCGCGATCACGATGCCGAGCGTGGTCAGCGCCGTGCGCAGCTTGTGACGCAGGCTGTTGCGGCCGATCAGCTTGAGGAAGTACACGCGCAGCGCTCGTGCTAGGAGGACGCCGGCGCGTCGTGCGCGGCTTCCGCGTGCCGCCCGTTGATCAGCACGCCCTTGTCCAGGTGGATCAGGCGGTGCGCCGCCTCGGCCGCGCGCTGGTCGTGCGTGACCATGACGATGGTCTTGCCCATCTGCGCGTTCAGGCGCTCGAGCAGGTCCAGCACCTCCGCTGCCGAGACGCGGTCCAGGTCTCCGGTCGGCTCGTCGGCCACCAGGATCTCGGGGTCGGTGATGATGGCACGCGCGATCGCCACGCGTTGCTGCTGACCGCCGGACAGCTCGGACGGGTAGTGCTTCATGCGATCGCTCAGGCCCACCATCGCCAATGCGGTTTCGGCATGCTCGCGCCGTTCGCGCCGCGTCAACCGTGTGAGCAGCAGCGGCAGCTCCACGTTCTCGAACGCGGTGAGCACCGGCAGCAGGTTGTAGAACTGAAAAATGAAGCCCACCGCGCGTGCCCGCCAATCCGCCAGCTGCGCCTCGCCCAACGATGCAATGTCCAGGCCGTTCACGCGCAGCACGCCGGCGCTGGGCTTGTCGATACCGGCAATGAGATTGAGCAGCGTGCTCTTGCCCGAGCCGGACGGCCCCATGAGCGCCACGAATTCGCCCGCGCCGATATCGAGATCGATCGCGGAGAGCACCGGAACGACCTGTCCGCCACGCCGGTAGGACTTCGACAGATTGCGCGCCTCGATCATCATCGGCATTCTCGCGCAGCCGGCGGGCGGCGCGCGCCTGCGACCTGACGCCTCACTCGCGCGCCGGCTTCACGTTCACGCCGTCGTCGATGCGCTCCCCTGGCGCGAGTACGAGCGCGGTACCCACCGGCGGACCTTCCAGCAGCTCGACGGCGTCACCGATGTGGTGACCGGTCTTCACCGGTGTGGCCACTGCCTTGCCGTCGCGAATCATGTACACCACCTGCGCACCGTTACGCTGCACCAGCGCCTGCGCGCTGACTGCCGGTCGCGCGGCACGCCGTGCCTCGGGAACGTCTTCGGAGAGGAACGCCACCTTGGCGCTCATGTCGGGCAGGATGCGCGGGTCGAGCACCTGGAAGCGGATCTTGGCGGTGACCGTGGCCTTGGCACGATCCACGGTCGGCACGGTGCGGCTGACATAGCCGCGGAAGCGCTCGTCGGGCAGCGCGTCCAATTCGATCTCGCATGGCTGCTCGATCTTCAGCGCGGCGAGATTCGATTCCGATACGTCGGCCTCCACTTCCAGCGTGCTCATGTCCGCCACCGTGACCACCGCACCCTTGGTATCCAGCGCCGAGGAGAACGGGGTGATGGTGTCGCCGACGTTCGCGTTCTTGGTCAGCACTACGGCGTCGAAGGGCGCGCGGATCACGGTCTGCTCCACCGCCACTTCCGCCGCGCGCAGATTGGCCTGCGCCACCCGCACGTTCGCCAGCGCGCCGTCGCGCGCGGCTCGGGCCTTGTCCATGCGGCCGACCACCACGTCGTGCGCGGAGGCCGAGACGAAATTCTGGCGCAGCAGATCGGCCGAACGCTGCAGCGCGCGCTGCGCCTCGCGCAGCTCCGCCTCGGCCTGCTCGACGTTGGCCTTGGCCACGCGCACGCCGGCTGCGGCCTGATCACGCGCAGCCGCCACGTCCTGGCTTTCCAGACGGGCGATCACTTCGTTCCTTTTCACCCGGCTGCCCTCCTGCACGCCGAGCCATTCCAGGCGGCCGGTGGCTTTCGAGGCCACCGATGCCTTGCGCTGCGCGACGACGTAGCCGGTGGCATTGAGCACGGTGACTGCCTGGTACGGGTAGACCAGCCGGACGCTGGTCTGCTGTACCTCCACGGCGGCACCGGCGATGCCGCGATAGATCAGCAGTGCCGCCAGCAACCCGATCAGGATCAGCAGCGCGATGAGCAGAGGGCGGCGCCAGCGGCCGCGGGCGCTGGTCGTGCCGCTGCGCGCGATGCGCAGCCTGGAGAGATCGGCGTCTGCCACGTGAATTCCCGGCGCAGCCGCGACGCCGCACCACAAAATCACGATTATGGAGGAAACCGGTGCTGCCGCGAGACGCGCAGATACGGATTAGATAGCGATCGCGAGGCGGCCGTAGGAAATCAGGTCCGCCTCGCAGGGGGTGAGTTCGTGCGAGGTACGGCTACCAGCGCGGCTCACGCTCCGGGCTGGCGCTGATTCGATGCACCGACAGATCCGCACCTTCGAACTCCTGCTCTGCGGTGAGCCGGATTCCCACCAGCAGCTTCAGTGCGCCATAGATCAGCGCGGCGCCGGCCACCGCCACTGCCACGCCCAGCGCAGTGCCGATCATCTGCGAGGCCATGCTCACGCCGCCGAGACCACCGAGCGCGCTGTTGCCGAACAAGCCGGCCGCCAGCCCGCCCCATACGCCGCAGATGCCGTGCAGCGGCCAGACGCCGAGAACGTCGTCGACCTTGAGGCGGTTCTGGGTGATGGTGAACAGGACGACGAAGATCGCACCTGCCACCACGCCGGTGGCGAGCGCACCCAGCGGATGCATCAGATCGGAGCCCGCGCATACCGCCACCAGTCCGGCGAGCGGGCCGATGTGCACGAAAACCGGATCGTAGCGGCCGAAGAACAG
>JAHCKU010000028.1 GCA_026125625.1 Burkholderiales bacterium
TTGCCCACGCCGTTGCGCCCGAGCAGGGCGGTGCAGGCACCGTTGGGCACGTCGAAGGTGACGTCGCGCAGCGTGTGGCTGCTGCCATAGTACTGATTGAGATTGGAGACGGTCAGCATGTTCGTTGTCAGGGGACTGATGACTGGCCCTACTCGATCATCGGCCGAGATATACCTCGATCACGCGCGAATCGTTCTTGACCTTGTCCAGCGAGCCTTCCGCCAGCACGCTGCCTTCGTGCAGCACGGTGACGACGTCGGCAATGCTCGCGATGAATTCCATGTCGTGCTCCACCACGATGACCGTATGCCCTCCGGCGAGCGTCTTGAACAACTCCGCAGTGCGCTCGGTCTCCTCGTCGGTCATGCCCGCCACCGGCTCGTCCAGCAGAAGCAGTTGCGGCTCCTGCATCAGCAGCATGCCGATCTCCAGCCATTGCTTCTGGCCGTGCGACAGCAGTCCGGCGAGCTTGCGCGCTTCGCCGCTCAGGCGGATGAGATCGAGCGTGGCGGCAATGCGGTCGAGCTGTGCGGAGTCGAGCCGCGCACGCAGGCTGGCACGCACGCGCTTGTCCGTCTTCATCGCCAGTTCCAGGTTCTCGAACACCGTGTGGTTCTCGAACACCGTAGGCTTCTGAAACTTGCGCCCGATGCCGGCGTGCGCGATCTCGGCCTCCGTCAGCCGCGTCAGATCGATGGTCTGACCGAAGAATGCGCTGCCGGAATCCGGGCGCGTCTTGCCGGTGATGACGTCCATCATGGTGGTCTTGCCGGCGCCGTTGGGTCCGATGATGCAGCGCAGCTCACCGGCGTCGATGGTCAGCGTGAGCTTGTCGAGCGCGCGGAAGCCGTCGAAGCTGACGGTGATGTCTTCCAGATACAGGATGGCGCGGTGCGAGGTGTCCACCCCACCGCTCACCACCCGACCCACGGCAGCGCTGCTGCTCTCGGCGGCGCTTACGGTCGGCAGTGCGCTCATGCCCTGTTCCTCCGCAGCATTTCCACGATTCCGATCACCCCCTTGGGCAGGAACAGCGTGACCAGGATGAACAGCAGGCCGAGGAAGAACAGCCAGTATTCGGGGAACGACTGCGTGAAGAAGCTCTTCGCGCCGTTCACCAGCGCTGCGCCCAGCACCGGTCCGAGCAGCGTGCCGCGGCCACCCACCGCCACCCAGATGGCGATCTCGATCGAGTTCGCCGGCGACATCTCGCTGGGATTGATGATGCCCACCTGGGGCACGTACAAGGCGCCGGCGATGCCGCACAGCACCGCCGACAGCGTCCAGACGGACAGCTTGTACCACAGCGGGTTGTAGCCGGAGAACATGAGCCGGTTCTCCGAATCGCGAATCGCCGTGAGAATGCGTCCTACCTTCGAGCGCACGATGGCGCGCGTGAGAACCAGCACCGCGGCCAGATAGATGCCGGTGAGCGCAAACAGGGTCGCACGCGTGGCAGGTTCGGCGATGCGAAAATCGAGAATGCGCTTGAAATCGGTGAATCCGTTGTTGCCGCCGAAACCAGTGTCGTTACGGAAGAACAACAGCATGAAGGCGAAGGTGAGCGCCTGCGTGATGATGGCGAAGTAGACGCCTTTGATGCGCGAGCGGAAGGCGAAGAAGCCGAATACGAACGCCAGCACGCCGGGCACCAGCACAACCAGCAGCAGCGCGTACCAGAAGTGCTCGGTGAAGGACCAGTACCAGGGATAGGCCTTCCAGTCCAGGAACACCATGAAGTCCGGCAGATCGCTCTGGTACTGCCCCTCACGCCCGATCATGCGCATCAGATACATGCCGAACGCGTAACCGCCGAGCGCAAAGAACACGCCGTGCCCCAGGCTGAGGATGCCGGCGTAGCCCCAGATCAGGTTCATCGCCAACGCCACCACGCAGTAACACATGATCTTGCCGACCAGGGTGACGAAGTAGGCGGACAGGTGGAACGAGTTGTCCTGCGGGACAATGATGAACAGCACCGGAACCAGCACACTGACGCTCAGCACGAAGGCAAGCAGCGCTGCCCAGCCCTTGACACTGAACAGCGCCGGCGGGGTTCCCAGGCCGGCAGGCAGACGCACGGCAGGCATTGCGGGGATCTCGATGACCTGAGCCTGATTCATTTCAGGCCTCCACCGCGCGCCCCTTGAGCGCGAACAGGCCCTGCGGCCGCTTCTGGATGAATGCGATGATCAGCACCAGGATCAGGATCTTGGTCGGCACCGCACCGATATAGGGTTCCATGAACTTCATCGCCACCCCAAGGCCCAGCGCGGCGTACACGGTTCCGGCCAGCTGCCCGACGCCGCCGAGCACGACCACCATGAACGAATCGATGATGTAGCCCTGTCCCAGATCCGGACCGACGTTGCCGACCTGAGCCACGGCGCAGCCGGCCAGTCCGGCGATGCCGGAACCGAGGCCGAAGGCAAGCAGATCCACGCGCGCGGTCGCCACCCCGACGCAGGCCGCCATGCTGCGATTCTGCGTCACCGCTCGCACGAACAAGCCCAGTCGGGTGCGTGACAGCACCAGCCACATCGCCGCCAGCACGGCGAAGGCGAACATGATGATGACGATGCGGTTATACGGCAGCGTGAGATTGGTGAATTCGATGCCGCCGGACATCCACGAGGGATTGGCGACTTCGACGTTCTGCGCACCGAAGATCTGGCGCACCAGCTGGATCAGGAACAGGCTGATACCCCAGGTCGCCAGCAGTGTTTCCAGGGGCCGCCCGTACAGCCAGCGGATGACCGTGCGCTCCAGCGCCATGCCGATCACCGCAGCCGACAGGAATGCCACCGGCAACGCGAACAGCGGATACCACTCGATCCAGTCCGGAGCATGGCTGCGCACCATCTGCTGGGTCACGAAGGTGGCGTACGCGCCGATCATGATCATCTCGCCGTGCGCCATGTTGATGACGCCGAGCAGGCCGTAGGTGATGGCCAGGCCGAGTGCCGCCAGCAGCAGGATGCTGCCCAGGCTGATACCGGAGAACAGCCGGCCGGCGTAATCGCTGATCGCCAGGCGCCGGTCGATCATGCCGATGGCGAACTCCGCTTCCTGGCGCACGGCTGCGTCGGGTTCGAGAAACTGATCGTCACCGCCCTTCTCCAGCAATGCATAGAGCAGGATCTTGGTGCGCTGATCGCTGCTCTCGCCCAGCCTCTTCACCGCCTCCAGCCGCACCCCGGCATCTTCGCTGCGCAGGTCGACCGCGGCCTTGACCTGCGCCAGCAGATTTTTGATCTGAGGGTCGGTCTCCGTCGGCAGCACCTTGTCCAGGATGGGGCCGATGGAGGCCGGCGTGGAGGCAGCCAGCCGCTTCGCGGCTTCGAGACGCTCGGCTCGATTCTGCGAGAACAATCGGAATGCCGATAACGCCGATTCCAGGGCCCCGCGCACGCGGTTGTTGATGCCGACCGTCTCGTACTCTTCCGGGGCAGGTTCGACCGTCTCCAGCGTGACGGCATTGCGCGCCACACCGCCTTCCAGCAGAAGGACCCGATCGTCCGGGGTGACGGCCAGATTGCCCTCATGCAGCGCACGCAGCAGCGGAAGACCGGCCGGATCCGCCGAGCGCGTGAGCATATCGATGGCTTGCACCTTCCCGGCGACATCGCCGGTGGCCAGCTGCGTGACCACCTGCATGTCGAGTGCGAGCACCGGCTGCCGCAACGCAAGTGCCAGCAGCACGAACAAGGCCAGGAGCATGCCTCGTGCGATGTGAATGAAGTAGGCCAAGGTCTGCGCGTTCTTGTAAATGTAGTAGTGGTAGGAGCCTCGCCATTACCAGGCGTGCACGCACCCGCCCGGCGGCGAACGAGGAGGCCTCACCCGTATCGTCTCGCGGTCATCACGCATGACCGAAAGACGGTCGATGGATCCCCTGCCGGGACTGCCTGTCCCGGCAGGGGATCCGTGTCACAGGTTCTGCTTCGACTCGTTGCCCGGAATGAAAGGACTCCAGGGCTGCGCGCGAATCGGACCCTTGGTCTTCCACACCACGTTGAACTGACCGTCCCCGCGCACTTCACCGATCATCACCGGCTTGTGCAGATGATGGTTGCTCTTGTCCATGGTGAGCGTGAAGCCGCACGGCGCCTTGAAAGTCTGGCCGTACATGGCCGGGCGCACCTTGTCGACCTCGATCGACTTGGCCTTCTCGACCGCCTGCTTCCACATGTGGATACCAACGTAGGTGGCTTCCATCGGATCGTTGGTCACCACCGTGTTCAGATTGGGCACACCGTTCTTCTTGGCCCAGTCCTTGTACGTCTTGATGAAGGCGTCGTTCTGCGGGTTCTTGACCGACATGAAGTAGTTCCATGCGGCCAGGTGACCGACCAGCGGCTTGGTATCGATACCGCGCAGCTCTTCTTCACCCACCGAGAACGCCACCACCGGCACATCGGTCGCCTTCAGGCCCTGGTTGCCCAGTTCCTTGTAGAAGGGCACGTTGGAATCGCCGTTGATGGTGGACACCACCGCGGTCTTGCCCCCGGCGGCGAACCGCTTGATGTTGGCCACGATGGTCTGATAATCGCTGTGGCCGAACGGCGTGTAGATCTCTTCGATATCCTTGTCGGCCACGCCCTTGGATTTGAGGAAGGCACGCAGGATCTTGTTCGTGGTGCGCGGATAGACGTAGTCGGTGCCGAGCAGGAACCAGCGCTTGGCTGCACCGCCGTCTTCGCTCATCAGATACTCGACTGCCGGAATCGCCTGCTGGTTGGGTGCAGCGCCGGTGTAGAACACGTTCTTCGACAACTCTTCGCCTTCGTACTGCACCGGGTAGAACAACAAACCGTTCAGTTCTTCGAACACCGGCAGGACCGACTTGCGCGACACCGACGTCCAGCAGCCGAACACGGCAGCGACCTTGTCCTGGGTGATCAGCTGGCGCGCCTTCTCCGCGAACAGCGGCCAGTTGGAAGCCGGGTCGACCACCACCGGCTCGAGCGGGCGGCCCAGCACCCCACCCTTGGCATTGATTTCCTCGAAGGCCATCAATGCCGTATTCTTCAGCGCCGTCTCGCTGATGGCCATGGTGCCCGAGAGAGAATGCAGCACCCCGACCTTGATCGGATCCGTGGCACCGAATGCTTCCAGCGAGACCGGAAGCGTGGCAGTCCCTGCCATCGCGGCAGACAACTTGAGAAAATCGCGTCTTTGCATGTTGGCCTACCCCCTGTTCTGATGATGAAGAAGCGGATGCGCTCGGCAGTGAGCGAGCAGGCGAGCACCATTGCGACGCATGCTCCCGCAATACCTCCCGGCACAGGTGCATGCATCGCAACAAGCATGCCTCTGGTGTCCAGAGCGCCCGGACACCCTCCATATGCGTTCCTGCTCATGAGCTTAGATGTGGGTCGGCATACCCCGAGGAAGGCTTCGGGATGAAGCCGAAGCGCCAGTCACGCACCGCAACAGTGCGACTGCACTGGCTTGGTGCCCGCCGGCAGCGCGGCCAGCCAGCGTCTGCCGGCCAACATCGTTAAGATGTCATTTGCAAGCGTGGGCACAGGCGTTTGCAATTGCCCTTATCACATGTATATACTGACAGTATAGAAAGAAGAACATGAGAAAAACCATGGATGAACTGACTCCGCGTCAAGCCGAAGTCCTGCAGTTGATCGTCGATTTCCTCCAATCCACCGGATTCCCGCCCACACGCGCGGAAATCGCCCAGCAGCTGGGGTTCCGTTCGGCCAACGCGTCCGAGGAGCACCTGCGCGCACTCGAACGCAAGGGCTATATCGAAATGCTGCCCGGCGCATCGCGCGGCATCCGGTTGCGCAACAGCTTCAACGTCGGCCTGCCGGTCATCGGGCGGGTCGCGGCCGGACACCCGATCCTGGCCGAGCAGCATGTCCAGTATCGCTACCAGATCGATCCCTCCCTGTTCAAACCGCGCGCCGACTATCTGCTCAAAGTCAAGGGCACCAGCATGCGCGATATCGGCATCCTCGACGGCGACCTTCTCGCCGTGCATGGCACGCGCGAAGCGCGCTCCGGGCAGGTGGTGGTGGCGCGGCTGCGCGACGAGGTGACGGTCAAGCGCTTCAAACGCCAGGGCAACCAGGTTCAATTGATCGCGGAAAATCCCGATTTCGCTCCGATCCTGGTGGATCTGAAAAGCGATCTTTTCGCGATTGAAGGCATTGCGGTGGGCGTCATCCGCAACGGGAAGCCGCTGTAGCTGCCCGGTGACGGATCGACTACGCTGCATCAGCCATTTCGATTCGTCTGCTCATGTCTGCTCTCGATCAAGCCCTTGAAAATCCCGCCATCTGGCGTGGCAGCCAGTACGCGAAGGTCATGGTCGAGAGCATTCCGACCGGCTTTGCCGAGCTGGACGCATCGCTGCCCGGAAGAGGCTGGCCACGTGCCGCCCTCACCGAATTATTGGTCGGGCAGCCAGGTATCGGCGAATTACGCCTGCTGGCTCCGGCACTGGCCGACCTGTCACGCAATGACAGATGGCTGGTGCTGGTCGCTCCGCCCTACGCACCGCATGCACCGGCATTCGAGTCGCTCGGCATCGATCTGTCACGCCTGATCGTCGTGGCAACCCGATCCGCGGCGGAAACCCTGTGGGCAGCCGAGCGCTGCCTGCGCTCGAGCGCCTGTTCGGCCGTGGTCGCGTGGCCGGGTCCAGTGCAGGAGCGTGCATGGCGGCGCCTGCAACTGGCTGCCGAGCAAGGCAAGGGACTGAGTGTGGTGTTCTCGCCGATTCGCTGCGCAACGCAACCATCACCCGCACCGTTGCGCATCCAACTGTCGCCGGCACGCAGCCGGCTGACCCTGCACATTCTGAAGCGGCGCGGTGGAGGCTGGGCCGCGCCATTGACGCTGGACGTTGGCCCTCGACCAGCAGTACCGGGGGCGCCGCAACGTGGCCGGGCAGCCGCCCTGCCGGCACCTCTGATCACCGGATCCAGCCGTCTGCCATCCATCTTTCAAGACATCGGCTAGGGAAACTCTGCACAAGTATCCCTAGTGTACTGAGTCATTGCGATGCGCCTGCACATCCTCCTGTACGGCCGTCCCGACGACACCTCTCTCGTATCTACAGCATGAGCATCATGCTGTGGTCCTGCCTGCACTTCCCGGATCTTTCATTACAGCTTCTGATGCGGGCTGCAAGCATCCGCATGCCGATGATCATCAGCAGCGGCGGCAACCGCCCACTGGTGCTGTCCTGCAATTCCATCGCACGCAAAGCGGGCGTGAATGCCGGCATGAGTCTCTCCGCCGCCATCGCCCTGTGTCCTGATCTGCAGGCGCACGCGCGCGATGCATCCGCCGAGCGCAGTGCGATGGAGCGCATTGCCGGCTGGGCAGGCCAGTTCACGCCGGTGGTCAGCCTCGATGGTCCCGATTCGGTGCTGCTGGAGATCGCGGGCAGCCTGGCTCTGTTCAGCGGCCTGCACGCGTTGCCGGTACGCATGAGCGCAGGTCTGGCCGAGCTGGGATACACCGCCGCCATCGCCACCGCCCCCACCCCGAGCGCAGCACGCCTGCTGGCACGCGCGGGCATGAGCGTGGCCATCGACGAAAGCGCCAGGCTGCAGCGCGTGCTCAGGAACTTGCCGCTGGCGCTGCTCGATCAGCCCGAGCCGGTCATCCAGGCTCTCGATTTCATGGGTGTACGCACCGTGGGTGCCTGCCTCGAGCTCCCGCGCGAGGGATTGGCACGGCGCTTCGGTCAGGGATTGCTGGACGAGCTCGACCGCGCGCTTGGCCACCTGCCCGATCCGCGTCAGCCGTACCGGCCACCAGCCCACTACCACGCCCGCCTGGTCCTGCCGGCACCAGTCGAACCGTTGCTGTTTGTCGCGCACCGGCTGCTGGTCGAGCTGAGCGGCCATCTGCGCATGCAAGGCAGCGGCCTGACACGCCTCGAGCTTACCCTGCATCACGCGAAGCGAGCAGCGACGCTGGTGCAGATCGGCTGCTCCACGCCTACGCGCGATCCGCGCCGCATGCTGCGCCTGCTGCGCGAGCGGCTGGCGCACCTCGAACTGCCTGCCGACGTGGAAGCGATCCAGATCGACGGCAAGGAATCGCGTCCGCTCGCCTCGCACGATCTGTCCCTCTTTCCGGAGGACATCCTGCCCGAGGAAGAGCGCTGGTCGATCATCGATCACCTGCGCGCACGCCTGGGTGCCGAGGCTGTATACGGTATCACCTGCCACGCCGATCATCGCCCCGAGCGTGCATCACGGCCATGTGAACCGGGGACGGCAAGCCGACAAACGCGGCAGGAACGGCGGCCGCTATGGCTGCTCGACCCGCCGCACCGGCTGCGCGAGCAGGAGGATCGTCTGCTGCTCGAAGCTCCGCTCGTTCTGCACAGCGGGCCGGAGCGCATCGAAGGCGGCTGGTGGGATGGCGCCGGCGTGACGCGCGACTATTTCGTGGCCAGCGACGACCAGGGGCGGCAACTGTGGATCTATCGCGAGCGCCGGGGCGGTCGGGGCTGGTTCCTGCAGGGAATCTTCGGCTGACCCATCACGCTGCGCACGGAGCACACAGGGCACACCGCGAGTATCGATAGACCTGAATGTGCCTCTTTTTTTACATCCCTCCTGATAAGCACATCTTCACCATCCGGCGCACGCGCGGCCCGATTACTGTATATTTTTTCAGTACATGAATCGAGTCCACGATGTCTCCCTCCTACGCCGAGCTGCACTGCCTGACCAATTTCAGCTTCCTGCGCGGCGCCTCGCACCCTGAGGAGCTGGTGCAATGCGCAGCTCAGCTCGGTTACTCGGCCCTGGCCATCACCGACGAATGCTCCGTGGCCGGAGCGGTGCGGGCGCACGTCGCCGCCAAGGACGCCGGCCTGAGGCTCATCATCGGTGCAGAGATGCGCATCGAAGGTGATCTGCGCCTGGTGCTGCTCGCCACCGACCGGGAAGGCTACGGCAATCTCTCCGAATTGATCACCCGTGCCCGCTGCCGGGCGGACGATGGCGGATACCGGCTCACGCGTGAGGATTTCGACACCGGCGTGCCCGGCTGCCTGGCGCTGCTGCTGCCCGCTGCACCCTGCCAGGCGAGCGATGCCGCATGGCTGAGCGCACGCTTCCCCGGACGCTGCTGGATCGCCGCCGAGCTGCTGTTGACGGGGGATGACATGCACCGGCTGGCCGATCTCCAGGTACTGTCTCACGCCAGCGGCGTTCCCCTGGTGGCAGCCGGCGACGTGCACATGCACGAGCGCAAGCGCCGCGCACTGCAGGACGCGCTCACCGCGGTACGGCTGCGCCGTCCACTATCGCAATGCGGCCATGCGCTGTTCCCCAATGGCGAGCGGCATCTGCGCAGCCGTGAGCGGCTGGCACGGATCTACCCGCCCGAGTTGCTGATCGAGACCGTGAACGTCGCACGGCGCTGCCGCTTCTCGCTGAATGAGCTGCGCTACGAATATCCGGAAGAGATCGTGCCTGCCGGCCACACCTCTACTCAGTGGCTGCGCAAGCTGACCGCAGACGGGTTCGAGTGGCGTTTCGGCGTGCCGCTGGCAACCGATTCCAGACCTTGCGCTGCTTCTGCCTCGGTTGCAGCCGCCTCCGGCTGGGGCACTCGCTTCACCACCCGGCAACCATCCGATCTGGACAAGGCGCGGCGCACGGTGGAGCGCGAACTGCAGCTCATCACCGAGCTGGGCTACGAAGCCTATTTCCTCACCGTGCACGACGTCGTCCGCCATGCCCGCGAGCAAGGCATCCTGTGTCAGGGACGCGGCTCAGCCGCCAATTCGGCGGTGTGCTACTGCCTGGGTATCACCGAGGTCGATCCCGCACGCATGGAAGTGCTGTTCGAGCGCTTCGTCTCCAGGGAGCGCAACGAACCGCCGGACATCGACGTCGATTTCGAGCACGAGCGCCGCGAAGAGGTCATTCAGTACATCTATCGAAAGTACGGCCGCTCGCGCGCAGCCATCACTGCCACGGTGATCCGCTACGGCACCCGCAGCGCGGTGCGCGACATGGGCAAGGCGCTTGGACTGGACCTGACACAGGTCGACCGTCTGGCGAAGAATCTGTCGTGGGGAGACGCGCGCCGGGTACAGCCCGAGCGCCTGCGTGAATGCGGCTTCGACCCCGACAGCGCGGTGATCCGCCGGCTGCTCTATCTGGTGGGCGACGTGGTCGACTTCCCCCGCCATCTGTCCCAGCACGTCGGCGGCTTCGTCATCTCCCGCGGCCCGCTGTCGCGCCTGGTGCCGATTCAGAACGCCGCCATGCCGGAACGCTCCATCATCCAGTGGGACAAGGACGACATCGATGCGCTTCGCCTGCTCAAGGTCGACGTGCTGGCGCTCGGCATGCTCACCGCCATCCGCCGCGCCCTCGAACTGATCAGCGCCTGGCGCGGACATACCTTCGGCATCGCCGATGTGCCGGTGGAGGATCCGGGCGTGTACGAGATGATTGGACGCGCCGACACCATCGGCGTGTTCCAGATCGAGTCGCGCGCACAGCAGTCCATGCTGCCGCGCATGCGTCCGCAATGCTTCTACGACCTGGTGATCGAGGTCGCCATCGTGCGCCCGGGGCCGATTCAAGGCGGCATGGTGCATCCCTATCTGCGCAGACGCCAGGGCCTGGAACCAGTCACCTATCCGTCCGAGGCAGTCAGAAACGTGCTGGAGCGCACGCTTGGCGTCCCGATCTTTCAGGAGCAGGTGATGCAGCTGGCCATCGACGCGGCCGGCTTCACGCCCGGCGAAGCGGCCCGGCTACAGCGGGCAATGGCCGCATGGAAGCGGCGCGGCGGGCTGGAACCGTTCGAGAAGCAGCTCAAAGACGGCATGCGCAGGAACGGTTATCCGGATCAGTTCGCACAGCAGATCTACCAGCAGATTCGCGGCTTCGGCGAATACGGCTTCCCGGAATCGCACTCGGCCAGCTTTGCCTTGCTGGTGTATGTGTCGTCCTGGTTGAAATGCCACGAGCCGGCCGCCTTCACCTGCGCCTTGCTCAACAGTCAGCCGATGGGGTTCTACGCACCGGCGCAACTGGTGCAGGATGCGCAGCGGCACGGGGTGCCGGTGCTGCCGCCGGACGTTCTGGTGAGCCGCTGGGATTGTTCGCTGGAGGCCTATCGTGAAGCGCAGGTCGCGCGCGCACTTCTCCCCGCCCCGGCTCTCTGTTCGAAAAAGGAAGCCGGAAGGTCGATACCGCCTTCACCCGCCCTGCGCTTGGGCCTGCGCATGGTCAAAGGCCTGTCGCGGGAGGCGGCCGAGCGCCTGATCGCTGCCCGCCGCCAGCTCGGATGGGAGCGCGCGGATGGGCACAACCGCAGTCGATGCGACTTCGAGTCGCTGGCGCTCGCAGCGCGTCTCGGTCGGCGCGACCTGCATGCGCTGGCCGCGGCCGGCGCATTGCGCACACTGGAAGGACATCGGCACCAGGCGATGTGGCGTATCGCCGGGATCGAGCCGCGCCCGCCGTTGCTGGCACCGGCGTCGATCACCGAAGCAGCGCCGCAATTGAAAGCACCGAGCGAGCGCGAGGACCTGATCGCCGACTATGCCAGCCTCGGCTTGACCTTGGGACGCCATCCGCTGGCATTGCTGCGCAGCCGCCTGCAGCGCGAACGCATGCTCACTGCCGCGCAACTGCGCAGTCAACCACACGGAAAATCGGTACGGACCGCCGGACTGGTCATCGGCCGGCAGCGACCGGCCACCGCCAACGGTGTCATCTTCGTGACCCTGGAGGATGAAACCGGCGTGGTCAACGTAGTGGTATGGCGCAGTGTGTCCAAAGCGCAGCGGCGTGTGCTGCTGGGCACGCGCCTGATGGCGGTGCATGGTGTGATCGAGCGCAGCGGCGAAATCGTGCATCTGGTCGCAGGACGCCTGATCGATCACTCCCATCTGCTCGGCGCATTGCAGTCACGCTCCCGGGATTTTCACTGAGCGGACCCGGGTTGATCGTCAAATCAAATGCGATACGGCGGGTAGCGCACCTCCGAACGTAGACATATCGCTTACATTCATCTGTCGGTAAATTTTACAAGCACCTCTCCTCGACTCCGGTCATGGGACTCAAGCCCATGATCATCATGAAATTTTTTCGCCGGCATGGTTGTTGCGATTTAGCGACGCCTCATCGCCCCAGACTGTGATCGATGCAAACGGGGTGATTAACAAACAACGGAGTCGAACGTGAATCGCATCGCAGTCGTCACCCTGGGTCTGTCGAGCCTTCTCGCGAGCGGCATTGCAAGCGCGGGCACCATCGAGTTGTGGATGTCCAGCAGCGGCAAGCCACCGGCCTATTCCAGCTACACCAGCGGAAGCATGATCGACCCGCCCGGCAGCAACAACAAGTACTGGCAGGCCAACGTGTCGGACCCGGACTTCCCCGAGTACGGCATCTTCCAGATCCGCGCCTACGGCTACACCACCACCAACGACAACGGCAGCGGCGCCTTCCTGCAACGCAATGTCGAGCGCTACTCCGGCGGCCTGGGCGTATGCGAGAACAGCAGCTGCTCGGATCCGCAGCACGCCGTCGACAATGACGGCAGGAACGACTTCATCCTCATCGACTTCGGCCTGGGTCACAGCTATTCGCCGACCATGTTCAGCATCGGCTGGGAATACTACGGCGGGTGTACCACGACCACGGTATCGAGCTCCTGCCCGGACATCGAAGCGTGGGTGGGCGACAGCTTCGACGCCGCGCTGGGGTGGGCCGGCATCACCGACAGCTGGACACAGATTCTCGATGGCGATCCGGAGAACAACATTCAGCCGAACAAGGACTACGCCTTTGCTCCGGGCGCAGGACGTTACTTGCTGATCGCAGCCCAGACCGGCAGCGAAGTGTGCACGCAGACCGGCTATGACAAGAAGAAGAAGCAGCCGATCATCACCTGCGAATACGACTACTTCAAGCTGCAGACGATCGCGATCAACCGCAACCCGCCCGAAGAGAATCCGCCGGAAGAAGTCCCCGAGCCGGGCGCTCTGGCGCTGCTGGGGCTGTCTGCGGTGCTTGCCACCTCCATCGGTCGCCGCCGTCGCATTCGCTAAAAGTTTCGCACCATCTCCATGCGTTGCACCGGGCGCTTCGGCGCCCGTTTTTTTTTGGCTCCCATGACATTGCATGGCACGACGGATCGCACGTCGTTCCGGACGCAGGAATCCTGCGACACGACTTCCATCGCCGTCTCGCGGGATGCACGGTAAGGCAGTCCGATCATGCTTCCGAAACCCGCTACACTCACAGGCGTTCAGTCCATATCGAGCAACTCGTGACTTTCGACTTCGATACCTGCCCCGAGCGCCGAAACACCGGCAGCACGAAGTGGAATCGATACAGCGGCCGCGACGTGATTCCGCTGTGGGTGGCTGACATGGACTTCCGCTGCGCGCCCGAGATCGTCGAGGCCTTGCACGCACGCGTCGAGCACGGGGTCTTCGGCTACACCGAGCCGCCCGCCGAGCTCGCCCCCGTGATATGCGATGTGCTCGCGCGCGACCATGGATGGAACGTGGATCCGGAGTGGATCATCTGGCTGCCCAGCCTGGTGGTCGGCCTGAATGTCGTGTCACGTGCGCTCGCCGACGAAGGCGACGCGGTGCTCACCACCGTTCCGATCTATCCGCCGTTCATGTCGGCGCCGCGCAATGC
The DNA here is from genome assembly GCA_026125625.1 of Burkholderiales bacterium. Lineage (GTDB taxonomy): Bacteria > Pseudomonadota > Gammaproteobacteria > Burkholderiales > SHXO01 > SHXO01. The sequence continues at coordinate 13,671 of JAHCKU010000028.1, forward strand.
CGAGCGCACGCTGCTCACCGTTCCATTGGTCACGCGCGCGCTGCCAGGGGGTGCAGAGCATTGGGAGTGGGACTGGGAGGCACTGGAGGCCGCAGTCACGCCGCACACGCGCCTGCTGCTGCTGTGCAGTCCGCACAACCCCACCGGGCGCGTTTGGTCGGATAGCGAGCTGCAGACGCTGGCGCACTTCGCTGCACGCCACGACCTGCTGGTGGTTTCGGACGAGATCCACTGCGGCCTGGTGCTCGACACGGATAAACGGCACCGGCCGTTCGCCGGTCTCGACACCGACACCAGCAAACGCACGGTCACCCTGATGTCCGCGAGCAAGACCTTCAATCTGCCATCGCTCGGCTGCGCCTTTGCCATCGCCTCCGACCCGCAGCTGCGTGCGCGCCTGCGGCGTACCATGGCCGGGATCGTGCACCATGTGGGTGGCCTGGGCTATACCGCAACGCTGGCGGCCTATCGTGATGCCGGGTCGTGGCATCAGGCGCTGCTGCACTACCTGAGCGGCAACCGCGACCTGGTCGAGACGGCGTTGTCGCGCATGCCCGGCTTACGCAGCTGGCACGTCGAAGCGACTTATCTGTCGTGGATCGACGCGCGGGGGCTAGGCACACATGACCCGCTGCGGCTGTTCGAGTCCGCCGGTGTCGGGCTCTACGATGGTGCCCAGTTCGATGCCCCCGGTTTCCTGCGTCTGAACTTCGCCTGCCCGCGCACGCTGTTGCGCGAGGCGCTGCAGCGCATGCGCGCTGCCCTGCCCGTATAGCGCGGGCCCGCTGCCCGCACATCGCCAAGGGCTTCGCGCTCGAGGTCCATCCCGGGAAGAGAATCGCCGCCGCGATCTGTGACAGCGATTTTCCTCGGGCCTCGCAATGTGAGGGGCTCAGAACCTGGCGATCAGCGTCAGGCGGAACTGGCGCGGCTCCACCGGATGGAAGTGGATGTCCTCGATACCGTCGCGCGGTCCCACCGATGGACACGCCGCACTGCCCAGCTCGCTGCGCAGGCAGGAAGCGTAAAAGTACTCGATATCGTTATCGTCGGAATCGAACAGGTTGAGCACGTCGAGCTGCAGGCGCAGCTTCTTGTTGAACCGGTAGCCCAGACGCATGTTGGTGATGGTGGTCGAGTCAGCACGCATGCTGTTGTCCTCGATCAGCGGGCGCGAGCCGAAGTAGCGCACCTGCACGCTGCCGTACCAGTTGCCCAGATCCTCGACGGTGACACCGACCTGGGCCATGCGCTCGAGCGCACCCGGAATGCGATTGCCTGCAGGATCACTGTCGCTGAAGCGTGCGCGTGTGAACGCCAGCTCCGCGTCGATCAGCAGCCAGGGCAGAGGGCGATAGTAGTTGATCCATTCGATGCCGCTCCGCTTACTGGGGCGGCTCGCCTCGGTAGTGCCGGCGTCCCCGACGAACAGCAGCTCGGAATCCTGCTTGAGCATCCACAGCGCCAGAGAGCTCTGCAGGTTGGGAATGATCTCGGTACGCACACCCAGCTCGGCGCCCTTGGTGCGCACCAGCGGGTCCACCGGATCGACCGCTGTCAGCTCCTTGGGATCCAGGGTGATGACGGTGCCGCGCGCATCGTTGCTGTGGAAGCCATAGCCGGCATTGACGAAGTACTCGGTCTTGGCCCACGGTCCGAAGATCAGCCCGAGCTTGGGTGAGACGATGGCGTCGTTTTCCTTCCCCGAGTTCTCCGGGATGCTGCTGTCGACGTCGAAGCGATAGTAGTCGGCACGTACACCGACGATGGAGCGCAGCCACGACGTCCACTGCATGGCATTCTCGGCGTAGATGCCGGTAGCCAGCTCGTCGACGCTGTCTTCGCGCGTGGTGGAGAGAATCTGCCGGGCAGCGGTGGAGTGCAGCGCGACGCGCTTGATGTCGTCGTAGCGGACCTGCAACCCGATGGTGTTGGTCATCTCCACATTGCCGAGCTTGCTGCTCCAGGCATAGCGCGGATGCATCCCATACACGGTGCGGCGGTCCACCTGCTTGAACTGGTCGCCGTTGGGTGCGTCGTTGAGCGGATCGTCCAGGGCGTAAGTGAAGTTCGACCACAGATCCAGGGCGTAGCGGATGACATAGGCGTCCAGCTGCGCCTGCCCGCTGCCGAACGGCCGGCGGCCGTTGAACGACAGGCTGAAGCGCGAGGTCTCCCCACCGTCGGTTGGATCGAGCGTACCGAAGCGACCGATCTCACCGCTGTCCACCGCGCGCCTGGCGATCTGGTCGGTGGATGTCCAGTCGGAGTCGTATCCCATCAACGTGACATTGAACCCGCTGGCACTGTTGCCCTGGCTGTAGCGCAGCACGCCGTTGAACTTGCGCAGATCCTGGTCTTCCTTCCATGGCCCATCGTAGGTCAGCGCCTCGAAGCCAAGCAGCAGATGCCCGGCACCGGCCTGCGGCGAGGCTGCGGCAACCAGCCGGCCGTAGCCGTCCGTACCCACCGTGATCAGGCCCAGCGTCTCGGGCAGACGCTCGAAGTAGCCGAGATGTGCCGCGCCCGCCGAGGCG
>JAHCKU010000280.1 GCA_026125625.1 Burkholderiales bacterium
ATCTCGCGCTCGATGTGTTCGCCGTCGGAAAGATCCACGACCTTGACCACGTCAACCAGCTTGTTGAGCTGCTTGGTGATCTGTTCGATGACATCGTCCGAGCCGCTGGTGACGACTGTCATGCGGGACAGCGTCGGATCTTCAGTGGGCGCGACGGTCAGCGACTCGATGTTGTAGCCGCGCGCCGAGAACAGGCCGGACACCCGCGACAGGGCACCCGCCTCGTTCTCGAGGAGTAACGAAATGATATGGCGCATCTTGCATGCTCTTCTCGTACTGCGTGGATCGATGACGGTTTGCGCAGTCGCCGCCCCGGGAAGGATCGGCGCCCGCCGGCCACCCTTGTGGGATGGTCGGACCACGGCGCTGGCCGTCGCTTTGCCCGCTCCATAAGGAGAGGGCGGGAGAGGGCGAACAGCATATCCCCCTCTCCCCCGCCCCTCTCCCACAGGGGAGAGGGGAGTGTTCGGTCACACCAGGATCATCTCCGACAGGCCCTTGCCCCCGGGCACCATCGGGAACACGTTCTCGGTCTGGTCGGTGATGAAGTCCAGGAAGACCAGATCGTTCTTGCGCTTGAACGCTTCGCGCAGGGCCGGCTCGACGTCACGCGGCTGCTCGATGCGCATGCCGACGTGGCCGTAGGATTCGGCCAGCTTGACGAAGTCGGGCAGCGCGTCCATGTAGGACTCGGAGTAGCGGTTGCCGTGGAAGAACTCCTGCCATTGCCGCACCATGCCCATGTAGCGGTTGTTCAGGTTCACCACCTTGATCGGCAGCCGGTACTGCTTGGCGGTGGACAGCTCCTGGATGTTCATCTGGATGCTGGCCTCGCCGGTGATGCATGCGACCTCCGCGTCGGGCAGCGCGAGCTTGGCGCCGATCGCATACGGCAGCCCCACGCCCATGGTGCCCAGACCGCCGGAGTTGAGCCAGCGGCGCGGCTGATCGAACTTGTAGAACTGCGCGGCCCACATCTGATGCTGGCCGACGTCGGAGGTCAGGATGAGTTCGCCCTTGGTGACCTCGTACAGCTTCTCGACCACGAACTGCGGCTTGATGATCGCTGCCTCGCGGTCATAGCGCAGACAGTCGCGCGATTTCCATTGATCGATCTGCGCCCACCATTCCTTCAGCGCCGTCGCGTCCGGACGTTCCTTCAGGGTGCCGAGGTGGCGGATCATCTCCAGCAGCACCTCGCGCACGTCGCCGACGATGGGAACGTCGACCTTCACGCGCTTGGAGATGGACGAGGGGTCGATGTCGACGTGGATGATCTGGCGCTGTTCCTGGTTGAAGTGACGCGGATTACCGATCACCCGGTCGTCGAAGCGTGCGCCCACGGCCAGCAGCACGTCGCAATACTGCATGGCCATGTTCGCTTCGTATGTGCCATGCATGCCGAGCATGCCGACGAACTGCCGGTCGGTCGCCGGATAGGCACCCAGGCCCATGAGCGTGTTGGTGCAGGGGTAGCCGAGCGCGCGCACCAGTTCGGCCAGTTCCTTGGACGCGTCGGCGAGAATGACGCCGCCGCCGGTGTAGATCATCGGCCGCCTGGCCTGCAGCAACAGCTGGATTGCCTTCTTGATCTGCCCCGCGTGGCCTTTCACCACCGGATTGTAGGAACGCATGCTGATGCTGTCGGGGTAGTGGAACGTCGTCTTCGACAGCTGCACGTCCTTGGGAATATCCACCAGAACCGGACCCGGCCGGCCGCTGGCGGCGATGTAGAACGCCTTCTTGATGGTCAGCGCCAGCTCGCCCGCGTCCTTGACCAGGAAGTTGTGCTTGACACAGGGACGGGTGACGCCAACGGTGTCGACCTCCTGGAAGGCATCCTGACCGATGGCATGGGTCGGCACCTGGCCGCTGATGATGACCAGCGGAATCGAATCCATGTAGGCGGTGGCGATGCCGGTGACGGCGTTGGTCAGTCCCGGACCGGAAGTGACCATGACCACGCCCACTTCGCCGGTGACCCGCGCATAGCCTTCGGCACCATGCACCGCCGCCTGCTCGTGGCGCACCAGGATGTGCTTGACCTTGTCCTGCTTGAACATCTCATCGTAGATCGGAAGGATCGCACCGCCCGGGTAGCCGAACACGAACGGCACCCCTTCTTCCTGCAGACAGCGAATGGTGATTTCGGCGCCGGTCAGCTCCGTCTGGGAAGTCACTCCGGGGGTGGTCATTTCCATGTGAATCGATCCTTGCGGTCTTGATGCGGGTCCCTCATGGGGTCTCGGTCCCCTGGGCCGCGCGCCGGCCACCGGCCGGTCGCTTCCTCCGGCCTACCAGCCGAAGGGCGCACACAAGGGAACCTCGCAAGATACCTGCTGCCCTGCGCACGGTCAACAAACTACGGATAAAGAGGAGCTTGGAGATGCCGACAGAAAATCGGCGGTCAGCAGACCGTCACAGATGCGCCCTGATCCAGTCACGCCACTGGACGAACAACTGCGGATCGAGCGCGGCGATCACCGAGCGCTGCCACAGCGCCTCAGTCCAGAAATCGTCGCCAGTCAGCGAACACACACTTCCGCCAGACTCCTCGAATATCAGCGCTCCGGCTGCGTAATCCCACAGTTTCTGGCCGCCGTGGAGATAGACGTCGAAGCGTCCGGCAGCGGCATAGCACCAGTCCAGGGTGCCAGCGCCGAAGCTGCGCTGGGAGGAGCAGGGTGACTGCGCAGCCAGCGTGCAAGCGAGCTTGGGCGGCAGGCGCTTGAAGTCCACCCCGGCGATGGCATGCGCCAGCTCGCGCGCGACCGGACGCAGCGGCAACGGCGTACCGTTCATGAACGCACCGACGCCGCGACGGGCGGTGAAAGCCTCGTCCAGCATCGGGTTGTACACCACCGCCAGCTCGCTCCGGCCGCGCCGCATCAGCGCCACCGAAACCGCGAAATAGGGCACACCGTTGACGAAGTTGGAAGTGCCGTCGATGGGGTCGACGCACCACATGCCTTCTTCCCCGCTCAGCCACAGCTGCGCCTGGCGCTCGGCCGTCATCTCCTCGCCCATCACCGGCACGTCATGGATACGCTGCAGCGCCTCGACCAGCGCCGTTTGCGCGGCCAGATCGGCCTGCGTGAACGGGCTGCCGTCGGACTTGCGCTCATGGCCCACCCTGAGGAAGCGGGGCATGATCTGCTCGGCGGCAACCTGGCGGACAGCGGCGGTCACCTGCTCCAGCAGGCGTGTGTCGTGCGGTGAACCGATATGCATTGCAGTCATTATCTCGTGGCCAGACGCGGCGTGGCCGTTGCACATCCAAGATGGTGTCCGGCAGCCCCAGTGCAAGGCATGTGCCATGCGTCCAGCAACCCTGCCGCTACATCGCAACGGTGACGGCCCGGGGTACGGATGGCAGAATCGCGCGATGACATCCGCCAGACCATCCGCCACTGCGCGCATTCCGCGCCTGTTCTGCGACGGCGCGCCGGCACCGGGCGGACGCCTGCAGCTGCCGGAGCCCTCGGCCCATCATGCCCTGCGCGTGCTGCGGCTCGTGCCCGGCGATGCGGTGCGGATATTCAACGGCGACGGCAGCGAGTGGGCTGCCGAGATCGCCATGGTGAACAAGTCCGGCGCATCCGTGCTGGTATCCGGGCGCGTCGAACGCGACGTCGAAGCGCGCCTGCCCATCGTCCTGGCGCAAGGTATCAGCGCACGTGAGCGCATGGAGTTCACCTTGCAGAAAGCGGTCGAGCTGGGCGTGGCCGCGATCCAGCCACTGGAGACGCGGCGCAGCGTGGTGCGCCTGCGCGAGGAGCGCGCCAGCCGGCGCATCGAGCATTGGCAGAATCTCGTGATCGCAGCCTGCGAGCAATGCGGGCGCAATCGAATTCCGCAGGTCCTTCCCATCGAAACGTTCACCAACTGGCTGGGGACGCTGCCGCAATCCGCCCAGCACCTGCGCGTGATGCTCAGCCCTGCTGCTGGCGGCGGACTGCGCGATCTGCCGGTGCCATCGTCGGTGCTCCTGCTGGTGGGGCCGGAGGGTGGGCTGGCTCCGGAAGAGCAGGAACTGGCGCAGGCGCGCGGCTTCACCGCGGTACGCCTGGGTCCGCGCGTGCTGCGCACCGAGACGGCCGCCCTGGCCGCGCTTGCGGCGATGCACGTGCTGTGGGGGGATTTCTGATCGGGTTGCGCCGGCGCCGCTGCCAGCCAGCGTCCAGGCAGTACCTTCGCCCTCGCCTATACTTCGCTTCTCGTTTCTTCGACCCGCAGGAAAGAACATGGACATTCGCAACAGCACCTTCATCGTCACCGGAGGCAGCTCGGGCCTGGGTGCCGCAACGGCCGAGATGGTGGTGGCCAACGGCGGCAACGTCGTCATCGCTGATCTGAAGGAAGGCGACGCACTGGCGCAGAAGCTGGGCAAGCAGGCACGCTATGTCAAGACCGACGTGACCAGCGAGGAGGATGGCAAGGCCGCGGTGGACCTGGCTCTGTCGGCATTCGGCGGCCTGCAGGGCCTGATCAACTGCGCCGGCATCGCCATCGGCGAGAAGACCATCGGCAAGGAAGGGCCCCACCGGCTCGCCACGTTTGCACGCGTGATCGGCATCAACCTGATCGGCTCGTTCAACATGATCCGCCTGGCGGCGGAGGCCATGTCCAAGCTCGCGCCCAATCCCGCCGGCGAGCGCGGCGTCATCGTCAACACCGCGTCGGTGGCGGCCTTCGACGGCCAGATCGGCCAGGCGGCCTATTCGGCGTCCAAGGGCGGCGTGGTCGGCATGACGCTTCCCATCGCTCGCGACCTGTCGCGCAGCGGCATCCGCGTGGTCACCATCGCCCCCGGCATCTTCGAGACGCCGATGCTGCTGGGCATGCCTCCGGAAGTGCAGGACTCGCTCGGCAAGCAGGTGCCCTTCCCCTCGCGCCTGGGCAAGCCGGCCGAGTACGCCGCACTGGTCCGGCACATCATCGAGAACGTCAT
>JAHCKU010000281.1 GCA_026125625.1 Burkholderiales bacterium
GCAGCGCGACATCCTGCCCGAGCTGAAACGCGATCCGCACTACCTCGAGAAGAAGGGCCTGAAGCGCGTGGGCAATCAGGTGGTGCAGGAGCCGGGTCCGAACAATGCATTGGGCCGTCTGAAGATCATGTTTCCGAATTCGCACCTGGTGTATCTGCACGATACGCCGCAGCAGGCGCTGTTCGAGGCGGAGGCGCGCATCTTCAGCAGTGGCTGCATCCGCGTCCAGCATGTCTTCGAGCTGGCCGAGCTGTTGCTCGCCGATGCACAGCACTGGTCGAAACGGCAGTTGCTGGAGGCAGTCGAAACAGGCAAGACGCAGACCATCACGCTGCACGAGCACGTGCCGATCCTGCTGGCGTACTGGACGGCAGTGGCAACGGACCAGCGCGTGTTCTTCTACGAGGACGTCTATCGGCGCGATGCTGCCGAACTGGCCGCCCTGGACGCACCGTTCAGCTTCGCCAGGGAAGCCCGGGGGGAAGTCCGGCGCACCCTCGGCTCAATCGTCCCGGGCCAGTCGCATGCCGCTGAACTGCCAGCGCGCCTGCGGCGGAAAGAAGTTGCGGTAGGTGGCGCGCAGATGTGAAGCGGGCGTGGCGCACGAGCCGCCGCGCAGCACGAACTGATTGACCATGAATTTTCCGTTGTATTCGCCCACGGCGCCGGCGGCGGGCCGATAGCCCGGATAGGGCAGATAGGCACTGGCGGTCCATTCCCATATATCGCCGAAGCATTGCAGCGGCACGCCCGCACTGCTCGCTGCCGCGATCGGATCGAACAACCTCGACTCGGCGAGGTTCCCGGCCACCGGCACCGCGCGCGCGATGATCTCCCATTCCGCTTCGGTGGGCAGGCGCGCATCGGCCCAGCGGGCGAAGGCATCGGCCTCGTAGTAGCTGATATGACACACGGGCGCAGACGGATCGACCTCGTCCATGCCATGCAGAGTGAAGCGCCGCCACCCATCCTCGCCGTGCTCCCAGTACAGCGGCGCCTCCCAGGCGTTGTGACAACGCGCATCCCAGCCATCCGACAACCACAGTTCGGGACGCTGGTATCCGCCGTCACGCATGAACGCCAGATATTCGCCGTTGGTGACCGGGCGGGATGCGCATCGGAACGGTGCGATGAACACGGCATGACGCGGCTGCTCGTTGTCGAAGCAGACGTCCTCTCCGGCATGGCCGATTTCGCACAGTCCACCTGCGTGGCGCGACCATTCCAGCGCCGGCGCATCGCGTTTCATCCGTGCAGGCGCAGCCCGATAGGCCGGGCGCAGCGGGTTGCGCGAGAACAGGTGCTTGAGGTCGGTCAGGATCAGCTCCTGGTGCTGCTGCTCGTGATGCAATCCGAGCTCGAACAGATCCAGCGCCTGAGCCGAAGGCTGGCCATCCATCCACCGTGCGATGGCCTCGTCCACGTGCGCGCGGTAGGCGAGCACCTCGCGCAGGCCGGGACGCGACAGCAGCCCGCGCTCGGCCCGCGTGTGACGCGGTCCGACCTGTACGTAGTAGGAATTGAACAGGGTGCGATAGTGCGGATCGAAGCAGCGGTAGCCGCGCAGCCCGCCCTCCAGCACGAAGGTCTCGAAGAACCAGCTGGTGTGCGCGAGATGCCATTTGACTGGACTGGCATCGGGCATGGACTGCAGTGCGCAATCCTCGGCCGACAGATCCTGAACCAGCTCGACGGTTGCGGAACGGATGACCTGATAGCGACGCCGCAGTTGCCCGTGACGATTGTGAGGATGAATTCGTTCTTCACGCGCTCCCATTGCATGTCCTCCTCGTTGCGATCGACGGCCGGCTTCACTGGAGATGCTACGCTCCTTCTCCACCGTCGGCGTGTCCGGCGGCCGGCTCGTCCGTCCCCGCATCGATCCAGAGGCAGCAACCACGATGCCGGAGCGCCGGCAGTGTCTGCGCGAAGCGCACCTGCACGTGCACGTGCGCCCATGCGGCGTGTACACTCGCAGCGGTTCGTATCGTCCATCTCCATGCTCACCATCCGCAACCAGCTTCCGGCCTCGCCCGGAACTCCGGCGCTACCCGACCAGCTCGGCTTCGGGCGCGTGTTCACCGATGCCATGTTCGTGCAGGACTACAGCGCCCAGGCTGGCTGGCACGACGCCCGCATCGTCCCTTACCAGCCGCTCGTGCTCGATCCTGCTGCGCAGGCCTTCCATAGCGGGCAGATGGTGTTCGACGGCACCAAGGCCTACCGGCGGCCGGACGGCAACATCAATCTGTTCCGTGTCGAACGCAATGCGCAGCGCTTCGAGCGCTCCGCGCAGCGCATGGGCATGCCCGCCCCGGCATGGGAAGACCACGTCGAAGCCATCGTCGCGCTGGTGCGCGCGCAGGCGCACTGGGTTCCGCATCAACCGGGCGCCGCGCTCTATATCCGCCCGGTGCTGATCGGCGTCGAGCCGACCTTGGAGGTGCGCTCCGCCCGCGGCTTCCTGCACTACATCATCCTCAGTCCGGTGGGACCTTATTTCGGCGGCGGCTTCGAGCCGGTGTCCGTGTATGTGTCGCACGATTACGTACGCGCGGTGCGCGGCGGCACCGGCGAAGCCAAGACGCCGGGCAACTATGCCGGCAGCCTGTATGCGACCGAGCAGGCCAACGCGCGCGGACACCAGCAGGTGCTGTGGCTGGACGCGGTCGAGCGCCGCTACGTCGACGAGGTGGGCGCGATGAACATCGCATTCGTATACCAGGGCCGCCACATTCGCACCCCCGCCTTGTCCGGAAGCATCCTTGCGGGCGTGACGCGCGAATCGATCCTGCAGCTGGCGCCGGATCTGGGCTTCACGATAGAGGAAGCGCGCATCGACTTCGAGGAGGTGCTGCGCGACGCGGAGAACGGCACCATCACCGAGGCATTCGGCATGGGAACCGGCGCGGTCATCGCACCGGTGGGGCGTCTGGTCTATCAGGGCCGCGAAGTGATCCTCAACGGCTTCGAGCCGGGACCGGCAGCGCGCACGCTGTATGAGGCGTTGACCGCCATCCAGTATGGACGCCGGCCCGATCCGTACGGCTGGACGCGCGTGGTGGAGGCGACGGAAGCCGGCAGCGTCTAGGCGTATTTGTACAAATGCACAGTCATTGCTCCCGGCGCACGCGCTCGAACAGCGCCCGTAGCGCCTTGCCGCGATGGCTGACGGCGTGCTTCTCCTCCAGCGGCAGCTCCGCACCGCTGCGGCCCAGACGCGGATCGAGGAACAGCGGGTCATAGCCGAAACCGCCGTCGCCGCGCGGCGCATGCAGGATCTCGCCCTGCCATTCACCCTCGGCGATCAGCGGCTGCGGATCGAGAGCATGCCGCAGCAGCACCAGCACGCAGTAGTAGTGCGCGCGCCGGTCGCTCACTCCGGCCAGCGCGTCCAGCAGCCGCACGTTGTTGCGTGCATCCGAGCGCGGCTCGCCGGCGAAACGCGCCGAATGCACACCCGGCGCACCCTGCAACGCCTGCACGCAGATCCCGGAATCATCGGCCAGCGCCGGCAGGCCGGTGCGCTGCGCCGCGTGCCGCGCCTTGGCCAGTGCGTTCTCCAGGAAGGTCACGTGCGGCTCCTCGACCTCTTCTATACCGTAGTGCGCCTGCGGCATCACTTCGATGCCCAGCTCGCCGAAGCGCGCACGAATCTCGCGGATCTTGCCGGGATTGTTGCTGGCCAGTACCAGGGTCTTCATCATAGGGCTGGAGCAGTACCGAAAGATTCCTCGCTGCGCTCGGAATGACACCGCAGGGATTTGCCTCGGCTGCCGTCGAGGGATTTGCCGCGGCTGCCGTCGGCCATCCCGCGCCCCCTGCAACCCCGCATCAGCACCGCGCAGCAGTTTTTCAATCGCCCGCCAGCGCTGCGCGCTGCGACTGCACCAACCGGCGAATCCCGGAGGCAGCCAGGTCGACCATGGCATCGAGCTGCGCCCGCTCGAACGGCGCGCCCTCGGCCGTGCCCTGCAATTCGACGATGCCGCCGCTGCCGGTCATGACCACGTTCATGTCCGTCTCGCAGGCCGAGTCCTCCTCGTAGTCCAGATCGAGCACCGCCATGCCGCGGTACATGCCCACCGACACCGCTGCCACGAAGTCGCGCAGCGGCTCGTGCGCAATCAGTCCGTCCGCGCGCAATTTGCGCAGCGCATCGTGCAGCGCCACGAACGCGCCGGTGATACTCGCGGTGCGCGTGCCGCCGTCGGCCTGCAGCACGTCGCAATCGATCTGGATGGTGCGCTCCCCCAGCCGCGCCAGGTCGGTCACCGCGCGCAGGCTGCGTCCGATCAGGCGCTGGATCTCCTGCGTGCGCCCCGACTGGCGTCCGCTGCCGGCCTCTCGCTGCATGCGCGTGTGGGTCGAGCGTGGAAGCATGCCGTACTCGGCCGTGAGCCAGCCCCGTCCGCTGCCCTTGACGAATCCCGGCACGCGCTCCTCCACGCTCGCGGTGCACAGCACGCGCGTATCACCGAATTCGATCAGCACGGAACCCTCCGCATGACGGGTAAAACCGCGCGTGATGCGCACCTGGCGCAATTCTTCGACGGCACGTCCACTGGGTCGCATGGGGGAGGTTCCGGCAGGCATTCAGACTGGGAAGAAGCGCCCCGGCACGGGCTCGGGACGCCGATTTAGGGGGTCGGATTATGTGCTATCTTCCGGCCACAAATACATCATTGTGGTGGCGCGATTGCGCGAAGTCAAAACCACGGATCGTCAGTCCATGCCGCCGGAGTCGAATCCTTGATTTACAGCATGACCGGCTTTGCTGCGCTCAGCCAGGAACTGCCTGCCGGCACGCTCAGCGCTGAAGTCCGTTCGGTCAACCATCGCTATCTCGACCTCACGTTCCGGCTGCCGGACGAGCTGCGCGCATTCGAGCCCGCGCTGCGC
>JAHCKU010000282.1 GCA_026125625.1 Burkholderiales bacterium
AGGGGAAGACGATTGCGATGCACTCTCAAGGGGAAGACGACTCCATGCTCGAGGGCGGAGACGACTGCGACGCACCGATTTTCTTCCCCGCCTCTCACGAGGCGGGGTGGCGGCGCAGCCGCCGGGGTGGTGTGGGGTGATGCAACCACCCCGCCCGCTTCGCGGGTCCATGCCCCGAAGGGGTACACCCCTCCTTGAAAAGGAAGGGAAGACGATTGCACGCTCGAGAAGAGAAGACGATTGCAACGCTTCGAACCAAATCTCGCAAGGCCCGTTGCCTCAGTACACTAGCGCCGGTACATCACCAACAACCATCATGATCCGACACCTGCTCATTGCCAACCGTGGCGAGATCGCCATCCGCATCGCACGCAGCGCAGCCGAGCTCGGCAACCGCTCGCACGTAATCTTTTCCGAGGACGACGCGCACTCCGACCACGTCACGAAGGCGGACGAAGCGCATCGCCTGAGCGGACAAGGACCCAGTGCCTATCTCGACATGGCGCAGATCATCCGCGTTGCGCGCACCGCCGGCTGCGATGCGATCCACCCGGGTTACGGCTTCCTCAGCGAGAACGCGCAGTTCGCGCGCCAATGTGCAGAAGCCGGGATCCGTTTCGTGGGGCCCTCACCGGAAGTGCTGGAAGTGTGCGGCGACAAGGGCAAGGCACGTACGCTCGCGGTCGAATGCAACGTGCCGGTCGCACCCGGCACCTACGCGCCGACGTCGCTGGAGGATGCGCATACCTTCCTGCGCTCCCTGGGCTCGCGCGGTTCGGTCATGATCAAGGCTATCGCCGGCGGCGGCGGTCGCGGCATGCGCCTGGTGCAAAGCGCGGCGGAACTGGATGCGGCCTACGAGCGCTGCCGCTCCGAAGCGCTGCAGGCCTTCGGCAACGCCGAGGTGTACGTCGAGAAGGTGTTCCCGCTCGCGCGGCACGTCGAAGTGCAGGTGATCGGCGATGGCTCGGGCGAAGTGACGCACCTGTGGGAACGCGAGTGCAGTCTGCAGCGCAATCGCCAGAAGCTGGTGGAGGTGGCCCCTGCTCCAGGGCTGGCTGTCCTGCTGCGAGACAAGCTGATCGATGCGGCGCTGCGCATGGCGCGGCGGATCGAGCTCGACGGACTGGCGACCTTTGAATTTCTGATCGAGCAGGCGGCGAATGCGGAGTCGGACTTCGTCTTCATCGAGGCCAATCCCCGTCTGCAGGTCGAGCACACCGTCACCGAGGCCGTCACCGGCATCGACCTGGTGCGCACCCAGCTCGAGCTGGCCGGCGGCCGCAGCCTGGAAGATCTGCAGCTGGTTGCCTGGAGCGTGCCCGCGCCGCGCGGCATGGCCATGCAGCTGCGCGTGAATGTGGAGACCATGCTGCCCGACGGTTCGCTGCGTCCTGCGGCCGGCGTGCTGGATGCCTTCGACCCTCCGGCCGGACCGGGCGTACGCGTCGACACCTGCGGGCACGGCGGATTTCGCAGCAATCCACGCTTCGATTCGCTGCTCGCCAAGGTCATCGTGCACACCACGCCTGCCGATCTGGCCATGCTCGCCGCCAAGGCACGACGCGCGCTGGCGGAGTTTCGCATCTCCGGCATCGCCAGCAACCGTGACTTCCTGCTCAATCTTCTGTCGCACCCGGAGTTCGTCAGCGGCCCCTGGCACACGCAGTGGATCGAATCCCATCTCGCGGCGCTGTGCGCGCCCGGCCAGCATCCGCGCCTGCATGCTGAATCTCCCCCCGAGACATCGGCGCATTCGCCAACCGCAAGCGCCAGGATCGATCCGGTCGATCCGCTCGCCATCCTCGCGCACGGCAGACGCGAATCGCAGCAACGTGCCGCTGCAGCGGTGCTGCCTGCGGGCAGCCATGCCGTCGGTGCGCCGATCCTGGGTGCGGTGGTCAGCGTCGACGTGACAGCCGGTGATCAGGTCAGACGCGGACAGCAGGTCGCAGTCATCGAAGCGATGAAGATGGAGCACGTGGTCGCCTCGCCGGTGGTTGGAGTGGTGCGGACAGTACACGTGAACAAGGGCGATTCCGTGCTCGAAGGCAGCGCCCTGCTGTGGATCGACGCACTGGAAGCGCAGTCCGACAGCGACGAGACTGCTCAAGTCGTTGCGCTCGATCACGTGCGGCCCGATCTGGACGAGCTGCAGCGGCGGCGCGCGTTCACGCTCGATGCCGCACGCCCGGACGCGGTCGAGAAGCGCCACAAGCTCGGGCTGCGCACTGCGCGCGAGAACATCGAGGATTTGTGCGATCCGGGCAGCTTCCATGAGTACGGCGCCTTCACCGTCGCAGCGCAGCGCAGCCGGCGCACGATGGAGGATCTGATCGCGCGCACCCCTGCCGACGGTCTGGTAATGGGCATCGGCCGCGTCAACGGCACGCTGTTCCCCGATGCCGATGCACGCTGCGTGGTGATGTCCTACGACTACACCGTGCTGGCCGGAACGCAAGGCAGCAAGAATCACGAGAAGAAAGACCGCATGTTCGAGCTGGCAGCGCAGTGGCGCCTGCCGCTGATCGTGTTCGCCGAAGGCGGCGGTGGCCGTCCGGGAGACACCGACTTCATCCACGCCGGCTGGCTGCACATCAAGGCCTTCTCGCTGCTCGGCAAGCTGAGCGGACTGGTGCCGATGGTCGGCATCGTCTCCGGCCGCTGCTTCGCCGGCAACGCCGTGGTGGCCGGCTGCTGCGACGTGATCATCGCCACCGAAAAGACTTCGCTCGGGATGGGCGGCCCGGCGATGATCGAAGGCGGCGGGCTGGGCGTGTTCCATCCCGACGAGGTCGGACCGACCGCGGTGCAGCGTCGCAACGGCGTGATCGACATCGTCGTGGCCGACGAGGCCGAGGCCGTACGTGTGGCCAGGCAATACCTGGCCTACTTCCAGGGCGCGGTGAGCGAATGGACCTGCGCTGACCAGCGTGAACTGCGTCACGTGATCCCTGAGAACCGCCTGCGCGTCTACGACGTGCACCGCGTAATCGAGCTGATCGCCGACACCGGAACCGTGCTGGAACTGCGGCGCGACTTCGGCACCAGCGTGGTCACTGCCTTCATTCGTGTCGAAGGACGGCCGCTCGGCGTAATCGCGAACAATCCGATGTTCCTCGGTGGCGCCATCGATTCCGATTCCGCCGACAAGACTGCACGCTTCCTGCAGCTGTGCGATGCCTTCGACATCCCGGTGCTGTCGCTGTGCGACACGCCCGGCAACATGGTCGGACCCGAGGCCGAGCGTACCGCCCTGGTGCGCCACTGCTGCCGGCTGTACGTGGTCGGTGCCAACATCAGCGTGCCGATCCTCTCGATCATCCTGCGCAAGGCCTACGGTCTCGGCTCGCAAGGCATGGTCGGCGGCAGCTTCCACCTGCCGATGTTCTCCGTCGCCTGGCCGACCGGCGAGCTCGGCCCGATGAATCTGGAGGGCTCGGTCAAGCTCGGCTTCCGCAAGGAGCTGGAAGCGATCGCCGATCCGGCCGAGCGCAAGGCCAGGTTCGACGAGATGGTGGCGCAGGCCTACCAGCGCGGCAAGGCGCTGAGCGCGGCTGAGCTATTCGAGATCGACGACGTCATCGATCCGGCGGATACCCGGTCGTGGATCATGGCGGGGCTGCGTGCGCTGCCGCCCTCGACCCGGCGCGAGGGGAAGAAGCGGGCGTGGGTGGATACGTGGTGAGGTGAAGAGCGGATCATGGTCGACGCTTCGCCGGATGATGATTACATCAAGGCCCTGGCTGCACTGGGCACCGTGCGTTCGTATGCCAAGAACACCATCCTGGTACAGGAGGGCGACAGGAGCGACCAGGTTTATGTCGTGCTTGCCGGCAAGCTGAAGGTCTATCTCGCTGACAGCGAAGGCAAGGAGATCATCGTCAACATGTTGGGAGTCGGACAGTATTTCGGCGAGATGGCGCTCGAGGGCGACCCCCGCTCGGCGTCCGTGATGACGCTCGAACCATCGCGTCTGTCCATCGTCGAGCGCGAGCAGTTCAAGCGCTTTCTCGCCTCCAATCCAGAAGCGGCGTATGCGCTGATCGTCACACTGATCCGCAGGGCGCGCAATCTGACGCGGGCCGTGGGCGATCTTGCCTTGCTCGACGTCTATGGTCGGGTGGCAAGACTGCTCCTGGAGAACGCTCGGGAGGAGAACGGCCCAACGGTGGTGACGCAGCGCATGACCCAGCAGGAGATCGGCAGGCGCGTGGGCGCCTCACGCGAAATGGTGTGGCGCATTCTGGACGATCTGCGTCAGGGCGGGTATATCGGCCTGCAGGATGGGCGCATCGTGATCTGCCAGCCGTTGCCGAAGCGGTGGTGATTGCTACGCAAGCTGGCGAAGCAGCAAATTCGCTTCGCGCAAGTCCTTCGTTTCGTGGCCTTCCGTGAACCACTCGTAGGCAGGCCGTAAGACAGCGTAGGCTTTGCGGGTATCTGAGCTCTCGACGAGATGGCGAGCGTAGCTGATAGCGGTTCGCAGTTCCCAGGAGCGCGCGCTCTGCGCCCGAGCCAAAGCGAGCGATTCTTCAAACAGCACAGCGGCAGCGTCGGCTTCATCCGAGCGGCTCAAGCAGCAGCCCTTCAACCGCAACACTTCACTGAGTGAGCTTCGTTCATTCCATGCAGGGCGTTGGATCTGCTCCGTTGCTCGATTCAGCAGCACCATGGCGCTTCGGAGATCCCCTGTTGCCATGAGAGCCGCGGCATGCGACATCAGGATGTGAGGCACCCAGATATGAACGCCCGCCCCTGTCCAATCCTTCGTGACCCTCTCGAATTCCAAAGCCGCCGTATCGGGCCTGCCGGTGTTCAGTGACAAGAACGCACGCGCGAGAGGACAGTAGAGGAGTGTGAAGAAAGGTATTCTCTGCTCTCCTGCCATACGCT
>JAHCKU010000283.1 GCA_026125625.1 Burkholderiales bacterium
GAGCGATTCCGAGGCATAGCGGCCGAGGAAGATGGCACCGGCATGGTGCACGCGCGGCAGCCAGCGCTCCGGATCCGCCACCGACAGCTCCAGGTGCTCGGGTGCGATGCGGTTGGCGATCTCGCACGCCTCCTCCAGGTCGCGCACCACGATGAGAGCACCCCGCGCGCTCAGCGAAGCGGCGATCACTGCGCGCCGCGGCATCTCCTCCAGCTGGCGCTCGATGCTCTGTTGCACGGCGCGCACGAAACCTTCGTCCGGGCTGAGCAGAATGGCCTGCGCCATCTCGTCGTGCTCGGCCTGGGCAAACAGGTCCATCGCCACCCAGTCGGGGTTGGTGCTGCCATCGCAGATCACCAGGATCTCCGACGGCCCCGCCAGCATGTCGATGCCGACCACGCCGAATACGCGCCGCTTGGCGGCAGCGACGTAGGCGTTGCCCGGTCCGACGATCTTGTCCACCTTGGGGATGGTCTGCGTACCGTAGGCCAGGGCCGCCACCGCCTGCGCTCCGCCGATGGTGAACACGCGATTCACACCGCATACCGCAGCAGCCGCCAGCACCAGCTGATTGCGCTCACCCTCGGGCGTGGGCGTGACCATGATGATCTCGGGCACCCCGGCGACGCGCGCCGGCAGCGCATTCATGAGCACGGAGGAAGGGTAGGAAGCCTTGCCGCCGGGGACGTAGATGCCGGCACGGTCGAGCGCGGTGATCTTCTGTCCGAGGCGATTGCCTTCCGCGTCGGTGTAGCTCCACGACTGCGCCACCTGTCGTTCGTGGTAGGTGCGGATGCGCCCGGCGGCATGCACCAGGGCCTCGCGCCGCGCCGGTGTCAGATCGGCAAACGCCTGTTCGAGCGCGCTTTTCGGCAGTTCCAATGCAGCCGCATCCGCAGTCTGCACGCGATCGAAGCGATGCGTGTATTCGAGCACGGCGGCATCGCCACGCTGGCGCACGTCATCGACGATGGCGGCCACGGCAGCATCGATCGACGCGTCCTGGGTGTTTTCGAACGCCAGCAGGCGCGCCAGGCGCGCCTCGAAACCGTCATCCCGGGTCGAGAATACGCTAACTTGCGACATCGGCTTCCTCGCCCTGCACTGCCCGCGCGACGGCTTCGATGAGCGGCTGGATCGCAGCCCCCTTGAGCTTCAGCGCTGCCTGGTTGACGATCAGCCGCGCGCTGATCGGCATGATGTCCTCGACTGCGACGAGATGATTGGCGCGCAGCGTACTGCCGGTACTCACCAGATCGACGATGGCATCGGCGAGGCCGACCAGCGGGGCCAGTTCCATCGATCCATACAGCTTGATCAGGTCCACGTGCACGCCCTTCTCGGCGAAGTGCTCACGCGCGGTCTTCAGATACTTGGTCGCCACGCGCAGGCGCGCCCCCTGACGCACGGCGTTGACGTAGTCGAACTGCGCCGGAACCGCAACCATCATGGTGCAGCGTGCGATCTTCAGGTCGAGCGGCTGGTACACGCCTTCTGCGCCCTGCTCGTACAGCACGTCCTTGCCGGCCACGCCCAGATCTGCCGCACCATGGCGCACGTAGGTCGGCACGTCGGAGGCGCGCACGATGATGATGGTGACGTCGCTGCGATTGGTGCCGATGATGAGCTTGCGCGAGGATTCCGGATCCTCGAGCGGACGAATGCCCGCAGCCGCCAGCAGCGGCAGGGTTTCGGTGAAGATGCGGCCCTTGGACAGGGCGATGGTGATGCGATTCACGGGCAGGTGCTCGAAAGAGCCGATTCTACCGCAGCGCGTCAAACAGCCGGAGCAACGGATGGCAGGCCGGTCCCGGATTGACCTCCTGCCCCAAAAGCTTTCGCTGCTAGCGTATCCGCCGGATGCGCGCGCCGAGGTGCGAAAGCTTCTCCTCGATGCGCTCGTAGCCGCGATCGAGGTGATAGATGCGGTCGATGACGGTCTCCCCCTCGGCAATCAATCCGGCGATCACCAGGCAGGCCGAAGCGCGCAGATCGGTGGCCATCACCGTCGCGCCGGACAGGCCGTGCACGCCGCGAACCACGGCAGTGTTGCCCTCCACCTCGATCTCCGCTCCCAGGCGCTGCAGTTCCTGCACGTGCATGAAGCGGTTCTCGAACACGGTCTCGGTGATCAGCGCGGTGCCGTCGGCCACGCAGTTCAGGGCCATGAACTGCGCCTGCATGTCGGTCGGAAACGCAGGGTAGGGCGCAGTGCGTACGCTGACCGACTTCGGTCTGGCCTCCTGCCGCAATGAGATCCAGTCGGGGCCGACGTCGACGCTTGCGCCTGCCTCCTGCAACTTGCCCAGTACTGCGTCCAGACTATCCTCGCGCACGTTGCGCAAGGTGATCTGACCACCGCTGGCCGCAGCCGCGGCGAGAAACGTCCCGGCCTCGATGCGATCGGCCATCACCGAATAGTCGGCACCATGCAGCGCAGCCTGGCCGTGAACCGTGATGACGTCGGTGCCATGTCCGCTGATGGCGGCACCCATGCCGATGAGGCAGTCGGCCAGATCGACCACCTCCGGTTCGCGCGCGGCATTTTCGATGACGGTAGTGCCCTCGGCCAGCGTCGCTGCCATCATGATGTTCTCGGTTCCCGTCACGGTGACCATGTCCATGACGATGCGCACCCCTTTCAGACGCTCCGCGCGTGCGTGGATGTAGCCATGCTCGATGTCGATGCGCGCACCCATTGCCTGCAGGCCCTTGATGTGTTGATCCACCGGCCGCGAGCCGATGGCGCAGCCGCCGGGCAGTGACACCTGCGCCTCGCCAAAACGTGCCAGCAGCGGCCCGAGCACCAGGATCGAAGCGCGCATGGTCTTGACCAGATCGTACGGAGCCATGCGATGGCCGAGACGATCGGCGCGCAGCTCCACACCCAGACGCTCGTCCAGCGCCACCTCTACGCCCATTTGACCCAGCAGGGATAGCGTGGTGGTCACATCGCGTAGGTGCGGCACATTGGCCACGCGCAGCGTCTCCGGGGTCAGGATCGATGCGCACAGGATCGGCAGGGCGGCGTTCTTCGCCCCCGAGACGCGCACCGTACCCTCCAGTGGCAGCCCGCCCCGGATCAGCAGCTTATCCATGTGTCCTGCGACTCATCGCCGTACCGGCGGACACGCTTCAGTGCCGGGCATTGGCCCAATCCTCGGGCGTGAGCGTCTGCATGGACAATGCGTGAATCTCCTCACGCATACGATCACCCAGGACCTTGTACACCAGCTGATGCTGCTGCACGCGATTCTTGCCGCGAAAAGCGGCACTGACGATGATCGCATCGAAGTGATGCCCATCACCCTGCACTTCGACGTGCTCGCAATCGAGGCCCTGTTCTATGTAGCGCTTGACGTCATCCGGCAAAACCACGGTCGGTCACCTCTCACATCCTGGAAACCGGCATTGTAGTCGAGCGCGCAGCCGGCTCAGTGCCGCAGCTTGTAGCCCGTGCCGAGCAGCCACAGCGTGATGGCGGCCACTACCAGGAAGGACCCGCTCACCACTGCCAGGCTGATGCCGGGCGGTACATCGCTCACCCCGAGGAAGCCATAGCGGAATCCGTCCACCATGTAGAAGAACGGGTTGAGGTGCGACACTGCGAGCCAGAAGTCGGGCAGCGAATGCACCGAATAGAACACGCCTGCGAGGAAGGTGAGCGGCACGATCAGGAAGTTCTGGAAGGACGCCAGCTGATCGAACTTCTCCGCCCAGATCGCCGCGATCAGCCCGAGCGAGCTGAGAATGGCACCGCCCAGCAGCGCAAACATGAGAATCCAGAGCGGATGCGCGAACGCCAATCGGGTGAAGGCAACGGTAGCCAGGAGCACACCGGCGCCGACCAGCATGCCGCGCACGATGGCTGCCAGGATGTATGCGGAAAACATCTGCACCGGAGATAGCGGCGTGAGCAGCACGAACACGATGTTACCGGTGACTTTGGACTGGATCAGGCTCGAGGAGCTGTTGGCGAACGCGTTCTGCAGCAGCGACATCATGACCAGCCCGGGAATCAGGAAGGCCTTGTAGCCCACACCCGGATAGACGTCGACCCGCGACTCCAGCACGTGGGAGAAGATCAGCAGATACAGCAGCGCCGTGAGGATCGGCGCTGCAACGGTCTGGAAGCTGACTTTCCAGAAGCGCAGCAGCTCCTTGTAGAGCAGGGTGTAGAAACCTTCCATCAGCTCTTCTGCATCATCTGCACGAACACATCCTCGAGGTCGGCCTGCATCACCTCCATCTCCTGCACCGCCACTTCACCTTCGCGCAGCGTGCCCAGCATCGGCTCGATTGCGGCGTAGTCGGGCAGCTGCAACACCTCGCTGTTGCCTTCGCGCCCCACGCGCCAGCCGGCCAGCGGCTGCGGCAGCCGATCGGGCTCCAGCCGCAACCGTACGCGCACGCCGGCGACGTGCTCGAGCAGGTTGCGCGTGGTGTCGAGGGAGATGATGCGTCCGTGCTTGAGCATGGCGATGCGACCACACAGCGCCTCGGCCTCCTCCAGATAGTGCGTGGTCAGCACGATGGTATGTCCGGCCTGGTTGAGCTCGCGGATGAAGTGCCACAGCCCCTGACGCAATTCCACGTCCACGCCTGCGGTCGGCTCGTCGAGAAACAGGATCTGCGGCTCGTGCGACAGGGCCTTGGCGATCAGGAGACGGCGCTTCATGCCGCCCGACAGCGTCATGATCTTGGCGTCGCGCTTGTCCCACAGCGAGACGTCCTTCAGCACCTTTTCGATGTGGGCGGGGTTGCGCGGCTTGCCCCAGAGGCCGCGGCTGAAGGTCACGTCCTCGATGACGCTCTCGAAGGCGTTGGTCGCGAGTTCCTGCGGCACCAGGCCGATCATCGCGCGCGCGGCACGGTAGTCGCGAACGATGTCG
>JAHCKU010000284.1 GCA_026125625.1 Burkholderiales bacterium
CGCCATCCGATGCCGGCCATCACGCATCGGTTTGTCATGCGTCCTGGGGCTTCATCCCATGCACCGAATAGCATCTTCCTTGCCACAGGGATCGAGCAGCAGGAACGTGCAGGGAAACTGATGGCGCGTGCCGCACCGTGATTCGTCGGGGTGACCCGCAGCCAAGGGAGGGGCGCGTCTGCGATCGCTTCGTGTTATCCGGACAGGCGAGCAACGTATAGACGAATAGATCAATGTTGCTGAATACTGCATGCTGCGCAAAGAGCGTGCTACAACGGTACACACTGCATCGAAGCGGTGCAAGCAGATGACACGGATTAACCGGCAAGCCGTCGAAAAGTGTGGCGGGCGCGCCTCAATCACAGACTCCCCACAACTGCAGGAATCGCACTACACATATAACCAAATATGGAGCTCCGGGCACCGCACAGCCTCCGCGTCAGGTCCACTACAGGCTTTCACCATTTATTTAGGCCAAGACGGCGGCTGCAAGTTCAAGTGAGTGCATCACGTTCCGATAACCCCCGAATACATCGGCCTTTCCGCCACGATCTCCGAACACGCCGGCCTGTCCGCCATCTCGATGCGACTCGCGACCATGCGCGCACCCCTTCTGCTTGCCTGTGCCCTCAATCTGGTCCCGTTGCATGCCACTGCCGGCGGCTATCAGATCATCGAGGGCCGTTACCGCGTCGAGATAGCACCCGGCACCTATCAGGACCAACTGGTGGTGCGCTGCCAGGACGGTCGCACGCTGACCGTGCCGTGGGAGACCAGACTGCGCGAAGCGTGCAGCGAAAGCTCGACGGCAAGCCCGGCAGCAGATGTCTCCGCACCGCCCTCGATTGCTCGCCCAGCTGCCTCACCATCGCCACGGGTACCCGATTTCACCGGCAGCATCGAAGTCCAGAAGCGGATGCTGCTGACCCGATTGCGCGCCCAGTCCGGGGACGTGCCCGAGCATCTGGTTGCGTTCGAGCCGGGACCGGCCGGACTGACCATACGCCTGCTGCCCCCGCTGGGAGAAGTGTTGAGGCGCTACGAAGCATGCCGCAAGGCACGCGGCGCGGATTGCGCCGCAGCACGCGACACCGCCCTGCGCCGGCTGCATGCCGCAGGCCAGACATCCATCGCAACGGCTGCGCCGGCAGCGCTTGCCGATCCGATCCCGGCAAATTCCATCCGCTGACGGCAATGCCGTCCGGCGCATGACCATGGATGCGATTGCGCAGACGACCATCGAGCAGCTGATCGAGCGTCACGACCTGCTGCTGTTCGACGCCTATGGTGTGCTGGTGCATTCGGGAGGCGCGCTGCCGGGTGCGGCCGCGCTCATCGAGCTGCTCCATCGCAGCGGCAAGCCGTTCTTCGTGGTCACCAACGACGCATCCAAGCTGCCGGAGACCGCCGCCACGCGCTATCGCCGCTTCGGGCTGGCACTCGACAGCACGCATATCCTCAGCTCGGGCCAGCTGCTGTCGGGCTATTTCGCCGAGCATGCACTGGCGGGTGCCCGCTGCGCGGTGCTGGGCACGACGGACAGCGCGCACTACGTGCGCCGCGCCGGTGGTGAAGTGGTGCCGCCAGCGGCCGCGTTCGACGCACTGGTGATCGCGGACGAGACCGGCTACGACTTCGTGACCAGCGTCAACGATGCGCTGAGCTCGTTGTTCGAGCGCCTCGATGCCGGCCAGCACGTGCATCTGCTGCTGCCCAACCCCGATCTGATCTATCCGCGTGCGGCGCGCAGCTTCGGCTTCGCCGCCGGAAGCATCGCGCTGATGTTCGAAGCGGCACTGAAGCGCCGCTACGGCGCGCACCGGGCACCAGCCTTCATCGCGCTGGGCAAGCCGCAGCCGCACCTGTACCAGGAGGCGCTGGCGCGTACGCACGCACGCGCGCCGGTGATGATCGGCGACCAGCTGGAGACCGACATCCGCGGCGCCATTGCCGCCGGCATCGATTCCGTGCTGGTCACCACCGGCGTCAGCGTCGATGTCGGCAACCGTGCGGACGGCTTGCGTCCGACCTGGTGGATGCGTTCGGTGGCACCCCAGGGCACGCACCATGATGGCGGCGATGAAGCGCCGCCTCTGTCCAGCGACGGCATCGCGAAGTAGAGGCAGCGTTCTACGGCGCGCGCGTGCGGTGAGCCGGCACCACCCAGCGGTGCGCAGCCAGCGCCAGCGCACCGCAGATCGCGATCACCGCAGCCATGGGCAGTGCGCTGGCACCCTGCACCAGCCCCACGGCAGCGCTGGACAGTGCCGCCAGCGCGAACTGCAGCGTCCCCAGCAATGCCGCGGCGCTGCCGGCCTGTCCGCCCTGCTCCGCCAATGCCAGCGCGTTGGCGTTGGGGCCGATGAATCCGAGCGTCGCGACATAGCCGAACAGCGGCAGCAGCAGACCGGCGAAGCCACCGATGCCGGTGCCGGCAACGATCACCAGCGCCACGCCGAGTGCCGCATTGATCCCGTTCGCCTGCATCAGCACGCGCCGCGCGGGCCGCGTGCGCAACAGACGCCGGTTCAACTGCGATGCGGCGATCAGACCCAGCGCATTGGCGCCGAACAACCAGCCGTAGTGCTGCGCGGGCACGCCATGCAGGTCGATGAACACGGCGGGTGAGCCGGTGATGTAGGCAAACATCCCCGCCTGTGCGCAACCGCCGGCCAGGGCGTAACCGACGAAGCGGCGATCTGCGAGCAGGCGTGCGTAGGCCCGGATCGCCTGCACCAAGCCGATGGCCATGGCGGGATGCCGATGCGTCTCCGGCAGCCAGCGCAGGCTGGCCACCAGCACCAGCGCGCCGAACAGCGCCAGCGCCCAGAAGATCGACTGCCAGCCGAACGCGATCAGCAGGCCGCCGCCGAACAAGGGCGCCAGCACCGGCGCGACGCCCATCACCAGCATCACCAGCGAGAACATGCGCGCTGACTCCTGCGCATCGAACAGATCGCGTACCACTGCGCGCGAGATGACCATGCCGGCGCAACCGCCCAGCGCCTGGACGAAGCGCATCACGACGAGGGTGGCCAGGGTCGGCGCCAGCGCGCAGCCGATACTGGCCAGCACGTACAGCACGATGCCGGCAGCGAGCGGCCGTCGCCGGCCGAAGCGATCGGCGAGCGGGCCATATATCAGCTGGCCGCACACCAGGCCGGCGAAGAAAGCCGCCAAGGTCAGCTCGACTGCACCGGGCGCTGCCGCGAAGACACGCGTGAGCGTCGGCAGGCTGGGCAGATACATGTCGATCGACATCGGCGCGAACGCCGCCAGCGCGCCGAGTACGAGGGTCAGCCGCAGTGCGTCGTGCTTCACACGTGCACGCCGGCGTACGCGTTGCGCTCCGAGGCCGCCGGCGGCCGGCGCTGCATACCTCCAGCTAGCCCAGCAGCGCGTCCGGCAGCCACGTCGCCAGCCCCGGCCAGAGCATCACCAGCCCCAGCATCAGCAATCCCATCAGCACGTACGGGATGACTGCGCGAAAGATCTGCAGCATGCTGATTTCCTTCGGGGCCACGCTGCGCATGGTGAACAGCAGCATGCCGAACGGCGGCGTGAGCAGTCCCAGCTGCATGCAGATCAGATACATCACGCCGAACCATAGCGGGTCGAAGGCGTAGTACTGCACCAGCGGCATATAGAACGGCAGGGTGATGAGCATCATGCTCACCTGATCGATGAAACAGCCGAGCAGCAGCAGGATGCCGAGCATACCGGCCAGCACCAGCCATGGCGCCAGGTCGGCGTCACGCACCAGCGCCACCAGTCCGTCGGTGGCGCCGGAGAAGGAGAGAACCTGGGCGAAGGTGGTGGCGCCGACGATGATGAACAGGATCACGCCGGAGATGGCGGCAGTGCCCAGCAGCGACTTCATCAATCGCTCCAGGGTCAGCGCGCGATAGACCAGCGCCACCACCACCGTGGCCAGCGCGCCCAGCGCCGCCGACTCGGTGGGCGTGGCCCAGCCGGCGGCCATGGCCGCGATCACGGACACGAAGATGAACACCAGCGGCGTGACGTGCAGCACCAGCGGCTTCCAGCGTGCCCAGCCACCCACCGGCGCATGCTCGAAGCGCGGCGCGAGCTTCGGATCGAGGCTGGCACGCAGCACGATGTAGGCGACGAACAACGCCGCCAGCACGATCCCCGGCACCACGCCCGCGATCAGCAGGCCGGTGATGGAGATGCCCGCCAGGCTGCCGAGCAGGACCGTGAGCGCGGAGGGCGGAATCAGCATGTCCACACCGCCGATGGCCATGATCGGTCCGGTGGCCATGCTCGGGTGATAGCCTCGGCGCAGCATCTCCGGCAGCAGCAGGCTGCCGAGCAGGGCGGTGGTGGCCACGGTCGAACCGGAGATGGCCGAGAACACCGTGCCCGCCACCACGGCGATGACCGCCAGCCGGCCCGGCACCCGCCATATGACGTTGTCGAAAGCGTCGATGGCCTTGAGCGCGATGCCGGTATGGAACAGCACCTCGCCCATCAGCACGAAGAACGGAATCGGCGTGAGCGAGAAGTTGGTGACCGCAGCCAGGCCGTTGCGCACCACCTGCATCAGGCCGGCCTCCCCGCCCAGGAACAGCAGCGCGCCCAGCAGGTTGATGGTGAGAAAAGCGAATGCCGCCGGCAGCCCCAGCAGCATGAGCAGGGACAGCAGTCCGAACAGCAGGAGCAGGGTATGCCACCACTGCATCAGTGTCGCGCTTCCTCGATGCCCCCTACTGCCGGCGCTTCATGCGCAGACTGAACCAGCGCCCGGCGCAGGCACTCGATCGCGAGCAGGGCGAAGCACAGCGGCAGCGGCAACAGCAGCCACCACTCCGGAAACACCAGGCTCTTGATCACCAGCGTGCCGGCCGCGCGCGCATCCAGCAGCG
>JAHCKU010000285.1 GCA_026125625.1 Burkholderiales bacterium
ACCTATCTCGGCCACGCGCGCTTCGCCGCGATCTGCGCGCGGCATGGTGCGACCATCCGCGTGAAGCCGTGCGACATCAACGGCAAGATCTTTCCCGTGTCGGGCGGACTGCCGCTGGCCAAGCGCGCGCCGCAGCGTCAGGCCTATCGCATGATGGAATTGAAACGCTGGCGTGAATACCTCGGTGTACCGCTCACGCTGCAGCCGAAGTTCTTTCCCACCAACCCCGAGACGGCGGCGCTGTTGATCGTCGCCGCGACCCGCCTGGGATCCGATCCGGCCATGGCACTTGCCGGCGCGCTGCTGCGCGCATGCTGGGTCGACGAACAGGACGTGGGCGATGCCGCCAGCCTGCGCCGCATCGTCATCGACGCCGGATTCGACGCCGACGTGCTCATGCGCATGGCACGATCGCCCGAAGTGCGCACGGTGTACGAGGCGAACACCCAGGAAGCAGTCGACCGCGGCGTGTTCGGTGCGCCCACTTACGTGGTCGACGACGAACTGTTCTGGGGCCAGGACCGGCTCGACTTTCTCGAGCGCGCGCTGGCGGGCAACAGCGCGGCGGCGGCTGCAGAGGCCGCCCCGCAAGGGGCAGCCGGCCGCTGCTGCGCGCCCTAAGGGGTCGAGAGCGGGGGCGCTGCCGCCCTCGCCTGCCGTGCCAGCTCCTCGACATTGGCGCCGGTCAAGGTCCGCATGAAGGCAACCAGATCTTCCTTGTCCTGTTCGTTCAGGAACAGCGGCCCGATCAGCGGATCGAGATCGGGATTGCCGTTGCCGCCGCGATCGTAGAAATCCACCACCTCGCGCCAGGTGGCGAGCGAGCCGTCGTGCATGTACGGCGCGGTGAGCTCGACATTGCGCAGCGTGGGCGTGCGGAAGGCGAAGCGATCGCGAGCCTTGCCGGTGACCTCGAAGCGCCCGGCATCCGATGGCGCGCCTGCCACGCCCGACCCCGCCTCGCTTGTCCGGCCGTCGCCTGCTGCCGCATCCGGAACGCCGATGCCGAGATTGTGGAATGCTTCGTCCGTGAACAATGCGTGCTGCCGCCCAAGCTTGTGGCAGGCGTTGCACTGCGCCTTGCCACGAAACACGACGAAGCCGTGCTTTTCCTGCGCATTCAGCGCATCGACCTCGTTGCCGTAGTACCAGCGGTCGAAGCGCGAGCCACCGGATACCAGGGAGCGTTGATAGGCGGCCAAGGCGGTGCCGATGCGTTCGGCCGACACGCCGGCGCCGAAAGCGCGCCGGAACGTGGCGACGTATTCCGGCAGCACTGCCAGGCGTGCCACCACGCTGGCGCGGTCGGCATTGCCCATCTCGTCCGCAGCCAGCAGCGGCCCCCACGCCTGCTCCTCCAGGGTTGCGACACGGCCGTCGTGAAACAGCGATTCGTTGTAAGCGACATTGAGCACGGTCGGCGCGTTGCGCCGCACGCGCTGCCCTTCGATGCCGATCGAGGTCGGCAGCGCATTGAAGGCAAATCCCTGCTCGGGCACGTGACAGGTTCCGCACGCCACCGTGCCGTCACGCGACAGACGCGGATCCATGAACAGCGCGCGTCCCAGCTCGATGCGCATTGTTTCTTCCTGCTGCGCGGGCGCACGCGCGGGAAGACCGAGGCCCGCGGACTGCGCGGCGCCCGTGCCGGGCAGCAGCACGATCAGGATGAAGATGAGGAGGTTGGCCATACGCTCGCCGACCGGATGACGACACGTCCAAAATTCGCCGCAGACAGGCTACGCCATCTTCGTCGCTCTGGCGAAAGCCGGAACCCAGATCGTACAAGTGATCTGCGTCGTCGACGTCTCTCTTCAAGCAGCCATGCAGTTCCTGGGCCCCGGCCTTCGCCGGGGCGACGAGGTGGAACGGGTAAGAAGCATGCAGACGCTGTCAGCCCGGTGCCATGATCTCCAGATTATCGATCAGTCGCGTATTCCCCAGCTTGGCCGCACCCAGGACCACCAGCTCGCGCTCGTGGGCAGCGGGCTGCATGAGCGTGCGGCGGCTGCGCACCACCACGTAGTCGACATGCCAGCCGTGGCGCGCGAGCTCTGCGTCGGCGGCGAATTCGATGGCCTCGAACAGGCGCTCACCCGCCTCGACCTGGTCCTTGACTCGCTGCAGCACGCGTTGCAGCCGCGGCGCCTCGGCTCGCTCGGCAGTGCTCAGATAGCGGTTGCGCGAGCTCAACGCCAGACCGTCCTCGGATCGCACCGTCTCGGCGGGAATGATCTTCACCGGCAGCGCCAATTGCTCGACCATGTGGCGCACGATGGAAATCTGCTGGTAGTCCTTCTTGCCGAACACGGCATAGTGCGGCTGCACCATGTTGAACAGCTTGAGCACCACCGTGGCCACGCCACGAAAATGACCCGGGCGGAAACGGCCTTCGAGTTTGTTTGCCACCGGTGGCGGCTCGACCGTGAACACCTGCGCCTCCGGATACATCTGCGTCTCATCCGGATGGAACACGATAGCGTTGCCCTCGCGCGCAAGCTTCTCGCAGTCCTCCGCGAAGGTGCGCGGATAGCTGTCGAAGTCGTCGTTGGCGCCGAACTGCA
This sequence comes from Burkholderiales bacterium, assembly GCA_026125625.1. Lineage (GTDB taxonomy): Bacteria > Pseudomonadota > Gammaproteobacteria > Burkholderiales > SHXO01 > SHXO01. The sequence continues at coordinate 2,565 of JAHCKU010000285.1, forward strand.
GCGGGTTGACGAAGATGGTGGTGACGACCAGCGGCGCATGCTGTCGTGCAATGCGAACCAGCGACAGATGGCCTTCGTGGATGTTGCCCATGGTCGGCACACAGGCGACGCTGGGCTCCCCACGCAGGCGCTCGCGCAACGCATCGATGGTCTCGATCACTTCCATGTCTGCCTCGCAATGCTGGGAAGGCCCTGAACAAGCACGATGACACGCGATGCCTGGTCGGAGATTCCCTGGGCGGATCGGCCACCGCCGTCCGCCGGATGATGTCCCGGTGCGCCTATTTGCCCAGGCTGAAGAACTCGCGCGGGCCGCGCATCTCGCTGATGCGGCGCAACAATAAATCAAAATCGTCGGGCCGATCAACAAAATTCAGGTTCTGGTTGTTGACGATCAGCAGCGGCGAAGCGTCGTAGTCGTGGAAGAAGCGGCCATAGGCTTCGGCCAGGCGGCGAAGGTAATCTTCATCGATGGCGCGCTCGTAGGGCGTACCGCGGCGGCGGATGCGCGCCATCAGGGTATCCACCGGAGCCTGCAGATAGACCACCAGATCCGGAATGGGGACCTGCGGCGCAAGATGCGTATAAATGCGTTGATACAGGGCCAGCTCGTCGTCGAGCAGGTTGATCTGCGCGAACAGCGGATCCTTGGCGAACAGGAAGTCGGCCACGGTCGGCCGTTCGAAGAGGTCGAGCTGCTTCAGCCCGGTGAGCTGATTCACGCGCTGGAACAGGAAGAACAGCTGGGTCGACAATGCCCAGCGCCGCGGATCCTGATAGAAGTTGGCAAGGAAGGGATTGTCGGCGGGATTCTCCAGCAACAGGTCCGCGCCGAAGTGATCCCCCAGCAGACGCGCGAGCGTGGTCTTGCCCGCTCCGATCGGCCCTTCCACCACCACGTAGCGGCGTTCGCGTTGCACCGTCAATCCTCCATGCGCACCACGCGCTGATCGGCGACCTGCGGCAGCAGCGCGCGCACGCTGCCGTGTCCGGGGATGAGCGCATCGGGATCGATCTCTGCAAGCGGCAGCAGCACGAAGGCGCGCTCATGCATGCGCGGATGCGGCAGCGTCAGATGCGCACCGTGCATGCGTTGTGTCCCGTACAGCAGCAGATCCAGATCCAGGGTACGCGGCGCGTTGCGCTCGCCACGCACCCTTCCATGCCGCGCCTCGACGGCGAGCAGTGCATCGAGCAATGGTTCCGGCGCCAGTTGCGTGTCCAGTGCGGCCACGCTGTTGATGAAATCGGGCTGATCCAGCTTGCCCACCGGTGCACTGCGGTACAAGGACGCGCAGCACACCACTCTGGTCAGCGGCAGCTGGTCCAGGGCCGTCATCGCCTCGCGCACGTGCACGACGGGATCGTCCAGGTTGCTGCCCACGCCGACGTACGCGCGCGCGCTCATCCCGCTTCCGGCAGGGCTAGGAATCCGCGCCGCGGTCGCCGCCGCCGGCGTGCTCTTCGGCACTGGTGGTCGCCGTCTGCTCAGGCACCTCGTCACGCGCGGCCGGACGGCGGCGGCGACGGCGTCGCTTGGCACCGGTGTCGGGCAGCAGCAGCTGCGCACGCTGGTCCTCGCTGCCGCGCATGAAATCGTCCCACCATTGCACCACTTCCAGCTCCACCTCGCCGCTCTCGCAACGCAGCTGCAGGAAGTCGTAGCCGGCACGCAGGCGCGGATGCTCCAGCAGCCGGTATGGCCGCTTGCCGGAACGATTGAGCAGGCGCAGCTGCAGTTCCCACAACTCCTTCATGTCGGTGGTGAAGCGGCGCGGGATCGCGAGCTTCTCCACCTGCGCCGAGATGACCTCGTCCATCGCCTCGTGCAGCGCCGGCACCGGCCGCATGCCGTCGTTCTCGCGTGTACGCCATGCCGCGAGCACTTCATGCCACAACAGCGCGGCGAACAGGAACGCGGGCGATACGCTCTTGCCTTCGCGCACGCGCTCATCGGTCTTGTTCAGGGCGAGCATGACGAAACGCTCGCCCATGGGCTGCTCCAGGATCACGTCCAGCATCGGCAGCATGCCGTGATGCAGCCCCTCGTTGCGCAGCTGCAGCAGGCACTCGGTGGCGTGCCCGGACAGCAGCAGCTTGAGCATCTCCTCGAACAGACGCGCAGGCGGCACGTTCTGGATCAATGGCGCCAGTTCCCGGATCGGCGCGCGCGTGCGCAACTCGATGTGCCCGCCCACCTTGGCCGCCAATCGCACGGCGCGCAGCATGCGCACCGGGTCCTCGCGATAGCGCTGCCCGGGTTCGCCGATCATGCGGATGATGCGCTTGCGCAGATCATCGAAGCCACCGCAGT
>JAHCKU010000286.1 GCA_026125625.1 Burkholderiales bacterium
TATCAACGCTGCAAGCGACTCTGGCGGACGCGCCATGACCTGCGGCTGCCTGGTCACCGGCACGGACACCGGCGTGGGCAAGACGCTGGTGAGCTGCGCGCTGCTGCACGCGCTGCGCCGGCAGGGGTTGCGCGCGGTGGGCATGAAGCCCATTGCAGCGGGCTGCGAGCGCAGCGCCGCCGGACTACTGGTGAACGAGGACGTGGAGGCGCTGCTGCGCGCCGGCGATGCCGCCGCGACGCGCGACGACATCAACGTCTATGCCTTCGTCGAGCCGATCGCGCCGCACATCGCGGCAGCGCAGGCCGGCGTGCGCATCGACCTCGCGCACATCGTGACGCACCACCGGACGCTGGCCAGCCGCTTCGATGCCGTGGTGGTGGAGGGTGCGGGCGGCTGGCGCGTGCCGCTGGACGAGGCACACGATTTCGCCGACCTGGCGCAGGCGCTGGCGCTGCCGGTGATCCTGGTGGTCGGCATGCGCCTGGGTTGTCTCAACCACGCGCTGCTGACGCTGGAGTCGATCCAGCGGCGCGGGCTGACCCTGGCCGGATGGGTGGCCAACCACGTCGATCCCGGCATGGCGCGGCTCGACGAGAACGTCGCGGCGCTGCGCACACGCATCGCCGCCCCGCTGCTGAGTGTGGTGCCGTTCCAGACCCATCCCGATCCTGCGCGCATCGTGCTGGAGCACGACTTGCTGCGTTGACCGGGATGGCTGTTCAGCGCTACTGACTCAGTACACTAATCCTTGAACGCCTCGACGTTGATCAACAGCTTCACCTCGTCGCCGAGTCCCGGCAGGTAAGTATCCATGCCGAAGTCGCTGCGCTTGATGGTCGCCACCGCGTCGGCGCCGCATGCATCCTTCTTCGCGAACGCGTTGTGTGCGCAGTGGAAGCTGTTGATGGTGAGGGTAAGCGGCTTGGTCACGCCCAGCAGGGTGAACTGACCCGGCACCGACTTGGGCTTGTCGCCCTCGAACACGATCTTGTCGGCCTTGAAGGACATGGTCGGATGCTTGGCGACGTCGAAGAAATCCTCGGACGTGAGATGCTCGTCCAGCTTCGCCACGCCGGAATCGACCGAGGCCACGTCGATGGTGACCTGCATGCTGCCGGTCTTCGCGCTGCGATCAAGGGTGATCTTGCCGCTGACCTTGTTGAAGCGCCCGCGCTGCGTGGACCAGCCGAAGTGATTGATCTCGTACACGGGCAAGGTGTGGTTGGGGTCGATGGTGTAGGTCTCTGCGGCCAAGGCGGGCGCCGCCACCGCAACGGCGAGCAGGGTCACGAACACATGCGTCTTCTTCATTGGCATCTCCTTGTTGTCGAATGGATGAGAAAAACCGGATCGCGATCCCAGCGGCCTACTTCGCCGCCGGACCCACCAGCTTGAAGCGAACCTGCACTTCGTTGGCTACCGTGTCGGTGTCCGCCCAGGGGCCGTCGCCGACGCCGAACTGCAGGCGCAGAAGCGTGAACGCACCTTCGATGACGACGTCCTTGCCCTCCTCGCGCACGGTGAAAGGCGCCACCACGTCGCGCGCCTGTCCTTTGATCGTGAGCTTGCCCTGCGCCTCGTAGCGTCCAGGTGCAGTCTGGCGCATGGACGATGACACGAAGGTCGCGGCGGGGAAGGCGTTGACGTTGAACCAGGGTCTGCGCTTGACCTCGGTGTTCACGTCGGCAGCACCGACGTCGACGCTGTTCAGGTCGATTTCGACGCTTGCGCGGCCGGAGGCCGGCTTGGCGGCATCGAACTCGACCTGCGCCTTGATGCGATTGAAGCGCCCCTCGGCCGGCACGCCCATCTGCCTGCCGGCGAAGCGCACCTCGCTGCGTGCGGGGTCGACCGCGGTCACGCGCTGTGCATGCGCAGTGGCGATGCACGCCAGGAACAGGAGAAGCGAAGCAGGCAGACGAGCAGGGATCATGAGCGATAGCGCAGGAATGGAAGCATGCGTGCCAGCACGGCATCGCGGTCGATGAAGTGATGCTTGAGCGCAGCCAGAACATGGATGCACACCAGCGCGAGCAAGGTGCTGTTGAGCACACCGTGCACCAGCTTGAGCTGATCGCCCAGCGCTTCGTTCTTTGCCACCAGGTCGGGCAGCGGCACCACACCCAGGTAGACGACGGGAACGCCCAGGGCGGAGCTCATCAGCCAGCCGGATAGCGGGATCACGAACAGCAGCACGTACAGCGCGGCGTGCACCAGCGCAGCGGCACGCGCCTGCCACGCCGGCATTCCGGCAAGCGGCGCGGGCACAGGTCGCAGCAGGCGCCAGGTCAGACGCAGCGCCGTGAGCAGGAATACGGTCACACCCAGCCACTTGTGCCAGGCGTAGGTCTTCAGCTTGAGGGGACTGAACTCCAGGTCGACCATGTACAGGCCGAGGGCAGCGGCGGCGACGATGAGCAGGGCAACCAGCCAGTGCAGGACGATGGCTATGGGCGAATAGGCGATGGATTGCGAGGATGCCATGCTGCACGTTCGAGGCCGGAACAGTCGATAGAGACGGCTTCAGGCAAAGTAGTTCAGCCTGATCGCATACCTCTCACGCATGCGGGTACGCCCGACCGGCCGGACTCGTGTCAGCGTACGGGCGGTTCGGCTGCCGCAGCCGCCTCCAACTCCTGCACCCGCCGTTCGAGCCGATCGAGCTGCTCGATCGCCCGCTGCAGCACCTCTCGCTGCACGTCGAATTCCTCACGCGTGACCAGGTCGAGGCGCGCGAAAAAGCTGCCCAGCAGCGCCTTCAGATTCGCCTCCACGTCCTTGGCGGGCGATTTCGCCAGCAGTTCGGTGATGCGGCGCTGCAGCTGTTCGAGCACGTTGCCATCGATCATCGGGTACCCCCATCCAGGTTCGGTGCGATTGCGCACTACCACCGGGCGTATAGGCCCGGCCATGCACCAAATTGGTGCTCAATCGCTGGGTGGATTGCGGATTATCTCATTAATACATTGATTATAAATGAAAAAACTCCAGGCATAGGAAATGCAAAGAGCCTTGCGTTGGTTTGCAGCATCTTTCCATACCTTGTTCAACGTCACCATCCCACCACCAAGAGACCGCAAATGAAATTCGTAACCGCGATCATCAAGCCGTTCAAGCTTGACGAGGTGCGGGAGGCTCTGTCCGCCATCGGCGTCCAGGGCATCACCGTCACCGAGGTCAAGGGCTTCGGCAGGCAGAAAGGGCACACCGAGCTGTACCGGGGGGCAGAGTACGTGGTCGATTTCCTGCCCAAGGTAAAGATCGAAGTGGCCATCAAGAACGAGCTGCTCGAGCAGGTCATCGAAGCGATCGAAAAATCGGCCAACACCGGCAAGATCGGTGACGGCAAGATCTTCGTGTTCGACCTGGAGCAGGCCATTCGTATTCGCACCGGCGAAACCGGCGCCGAAGCGCTCTAGCGACAAAATACAAGGGAGATTATCGCAATGAAGAAGCTCCTCATGCTGTTCGCCCTGGTGGGCGCCTTGGCGCTGACCGGATCGGTCGGCGCCCAGGACTCGACAGCTGCTCCAACGGCGAGCGATGAAACGACTGCCGTCATGGCCGAAGCGGCAGCCGAAGAAGTAGCCGAGGTGACGGCCACGGTGGACAAGGGCGACGTCGCCTGGATGATGGTGGCCACCGTGCTCGTGATCACCATGACCATCCCCGGTCTGGCCTTGTTCTACGGCGGCATGGTCCGCACCAAGAACATGCTGTCGATGCTGATGAAGGTGTTCATCACCTTCTGCCTGATGTCCGTGCTGTGGATGGTGTACGGCTACTCGGTGGCGTTCTCGGACGGTAACCAGTTCTTCGGCGGCCTGAGCAAGATGTTCCTCGCCGGAGTGACGACGGATTCGCTCGCCGGCACCTTCACCAAGGGTGTCTACCTGCCCGAGTACTCGTTCATCGTATTCCAGCTCACCTTCGCCGCCATCACGCCTGCCCTGATCGTCGGCTCCTTCGCCGAGCGGGCAAAATTCTCGGCGATCCTGTTGTTCATGATCCTCTGGTTCACCTTCTCCTACCTGCCGATGGCACGCATGGTGTGGTTCTGGGCCGGTCCGGACGCGATCACCGACGCGGCTTCCCTGGAAAGGGTCACGGCGACGGCCGGATGGCTGTGGGCCAAGGGTGCGCTGGATTTCGCCGGCGGCACGGTGGTGCACATCAATGCCGGCATTGCCGGCCTGGTCGGTGCCCTGGTCATCGGCAAGCGCATCGGTTACGGCCGCGAAGCCATGCCTCCGCATTCGCTGACCCTGACCATGATCGGTGCCTCGCTGCTGTGGGTGGGCTGGTTCGGCTTCAACGTCGGCTCCAACCTCGAGTCCGATGCGCTGGCGGCGATGGTCATGCTCAACACGCAGATCGCGACCGCCATGGCAACCCTGGGGTGGATGTTCGGGGAGTGGATCTTCCGCGGCAAGCCGACCATGCTCGGTGCGGCCTCGGGCGCGATCTCCGGCTTGGTGGCGATCACCCCCGCGTGCGGCTTCGTCGGTCCGGTGGGTGCGCTGGTGCTGGGTCTGGTGGCGGGTCTGGTGTGCCTGTGGGCGGTGACCTGGCTGAAGATCAAGCTCGGCTATGACGACTCGCTCGACGTGTTCGGCGTCCACTGCGTCGGCGGCATCGTCGGTGCGCTGGGCACCGGCATCTTCGCAGCCCCGTCCCTGGGCGGCGGTGGCGTCTACGACTACGTCGCCAATGCCACCGACCCCAACTACTCGATCGCGAGCCAGTTCATGGTGCAGCTCACCGGCGTGATCACCACGGTGATCTGGTCGGGGGTGGTTGCCTACGTCGCCTTCAAGATCGTGGACATGATCATCGGCCTGCGTGTGACCGAAGAGCAGGAGCGCGAGGGGCTG
>JAHCKU010000287.1 GCA_026125625.1 Burkholderiales bacterium
AGGCCCGTTTTCCTTCCGCGGAAGCGGGCCGCATTGGCCAGCACCGCCGCCAGTCCCGCCGCCCCCGCGCCCTCGACCACCGTCTTCTCGATCTCCAGCAGCAGCACCATGGCCTGCTCGATATCACCCTCATCGACCCGCAGCACCTCATTGACCAGGGCGCGCACGATCGGCAGGGTCAACGCGCCCGGGTGCTTCACCGCAATGCCATCGGCGATGGTGTTGCTGCCGAACTCGGCAGTGATGCCGTTCAGTGCACAGTACATGGAGGGGAAGCGCGTCGTCTGCACGCCGATCACCTCCACACTCGGGGCGATGCCCCTGGCCGCAGTCGCCATGCCGGCGATCATCCCGCCGCCGCCGATCGGCACCACCAGCACCTCGAGGTCCGGCTGCGCGGCCAGCATCTCGAGCGCGATCGTGCCCTGGCCGGCAATCACCTGTTCGTCGTCGTAGGGATGCACCAGCGTCAGGCCGCGCGCGGCCGCCAGCTCGTGCGCATGCAGGCGTGCGTCGTCGAACACTTCACCGTACAGGATGACCTCGGCACCCTGGCCGCGCGTGTGCACCACCTTGACGCCCGGCGTGTAGCGCGGCATGACGATCACCGCCGGAATACCCAGACGACGTGCGTGATAGGCCAGGCCTTGCGCATGATTGCCGGCGGAGGCCGCAATCACGCCGCGGCCCCGCTGCTCGGGGGTCAGAGACAACAGCTTGTTGAGGGCGCCGCGCTCCTTGAAGCTGGCGGTGAACTGATGATTCTCGAATTTGAGATAGATCTGCGCACCGGTGACTTCCGACAACGTGCGCGAATGCAGGCAGGGCGTGGAAACGATATTCCCGTCCAGCGCACGTGCCGCCGCCTGTACGTCCTGAAGTGTAACGGCCATGAGTCGTCAGCGTGGCAGGCTGTCTAGGAAGCTTTGAACCAGCAGCTTAGCGGATAACGGGTTGCCTCAGGAGCCGCGTGCTGACTGCGATGGCGCAGAAAGCGGAAAACCCGCCGAGGCGGGTTTTCCAGGGAGACAGTGGGAAGCTCAGACGGACTGGATGTTGGAAGCCTGCTTGCCCTTGGGTCCGGTAGTGACTTCGAAGCTTACGCGCTGCCCCTCTTTGAGTGTCTTGAAGCCGTCCATCTTGATCGCGGAGAAATGCGCGAACAGATCTTCCCCTTTCTCGTCCGGCGTGATGAAACCGTAGCCTTTGGACTCGTTGAACCACTTCACCGTACCAGTTGACATAGATACCTGCCCTCAGAACGAATTGAACAGCGGGCTTCCACCCGTACTGAATGTTTGGGCTGCAAGCCGCAGCCGGCTGGCACCGTCGCGGTCGAACTCAAACATGCCGCCGGATCATACGCCTTCTGCATCAAGGGGGCTCCGAAAAGCCATGGCGCTGCGCATCGGGCCGCTGCAACCCCGTTTACGGGATCCAGTCCTTCGAAAAATCATGAAAATCCCGGTTCCGCCCCGTACCTTGAATGGGCACAATCGGTTCCTTGCCGGCTGCAGGCGACGGCCGGCGTACCGGAGGCAGCCCCTACTATGACTTTGCTCGATGGCGCCCGCGCCGGCGCTCTCCTCGGCCTGCTCGCGCTGGCTTCCAGCGCTTTGCCAGCCGACGGTCGCGGCGACCCCTGGGCCGGAGATCTGACGGCGATCAGCAACCACGACTGGAACAGCGAGCGTGCGGCGCACCTGCTGGAGCGGGCCGGCTTCGGCGGCACACCCGAGGAGGTCCGTGCCCTGGCCGCGCTCACACCCGAGCAGGCAGTGCAGCAACTGGTGGACTACCGCACGGTGGACAACGGTCATCTGCAGCCTTTCGATGCCTCCGATCTGTGGGATGAAGGCCTCGCCCCCTTCCCCGTCAGCCGCCCGGCCACCACCGATCTGGCCAAGGCCAGGGGAGAGGCGCTGGGGGTACAGGTCAAGCCGGAGGGCAACCGGCCCATGCAACCGGTGGTGAACAAATTCTTCTACTGGCTGCGCGCCAGCCGCCTGGAGACCAATCGCGCCGGCTACTGGTGGGCGGGACGCATGCTGGCGACCAACCGCCCGCTGGAGGAGAAGATGGCGCTGTTCTGGCATGGGCACTTCGCCACCAGCGAAGAGAAGGTGCGCGACTACCGCAAGCTGCTGCTGCAGCTCGATCTGTTCTACCGGCACGGAACCGGCAACTTTCGCGACCTGCTCATCGGTGTGGCACAGGATCCTGCCATGCTTGCCTTCCTCGATGCCGGCGTGAACGTCAAAGGCGCACCGAACGAGAACTTCGCGCGCGAGATCATGGAACTGTTCACCATGGGCGTAGGCAACTACAGCGAGCAGGACATTCGCGAGGCTGCACGCGCCTTCACCGGCTGGAACTACGACGATCTGAAATTCGTGGTCAATCGCGACCAGCACGACGACAGCGAAAAAACCGTCCTGGGTCAAGATGGGCAACTGGACGGCGTGCAGGTGATCGACATCATCCTGGCGCATCCGGTAACCGCCGATTACATCGCATCCAAGATCTATCGCTTCTTCGTGCGCGAAGAGGTCACCCCGGAAATGCGCACGCAATTGGGGGCGGTGCTGCGCCAGAACGACTACGAGATCGCGCCGTTGCTGCGGACGATCTTTCTCTCGCGCGACTTCTACAGCGTTGCCAGTACCGGCACGCGCATCAAGGGGCCGGTCGAGCTGGTGGTCTCGACTTATCGCAAGCTGGGCATGAAGGAGATGCCGGGCGTGCCCGACTTCAACGACATCACCGCCGCACTCGGCCAGCAGCTGTTCCGGCCGCCGACCGTGGCCGGCTGGCCGCAGGGACGCAGCTGGATCACCCCCGGGTTGCTGATCGAGCGCGGCAACTTCGCGCGCGACGTGCTGTTCCCGGATATCACCTACATTCCGACCGATCGCTATCCGTCGTACCTCACCGGGGACGAAATCCGTGCGGTGCACGAACGCATCGGCCTGGGCTACGACATCACCAGCGCCACCAAGCCGGCGAACGTGGCCATGGCCGGCGGCGACGGCATGGCAATGTCGAGCATGCTGGCGGACCGCGACGAGGACTTCAACACGCGCTATGGCAGCTATCGCGGCTGGCAGATGGCGGTGGAGCGCGTCAAGCCGATTCCACGCACCTTCGCACGCCTGGATTTGAGCGGAATGATCGAAGCGCAGCAGCTCACCAATACCACGCAGGTAGTGGACTACCTGCTTACGCGCTTCCTGCGCGTGCCGATCGACACGCAGCGCCGCGCGCAGCTGATCGAATTCCTCGATCGCGAGCTGGGTACGCATGAGATTGCGCGAGCACAAAGCTACATGGAAGAACCGCTGCGCATGCTGGTGCACCTGATCCTGAGCATGCCGGAATACCAGCTGGGATGAGCACAGGCGGCCACGACACGCAGATGAAGGCCACCACCGGCGACTGCACAACCTTGAGGATATGAAAGTGACACATCGCGAACTGCAACGACTCCTGGCACGGCGGCGCGTTCTCAAAGGTGCGCTCGGGGGCGTGTGCGCGCATAGCGCGAGCGCCCTGGGTCTGCCGCTGTTCTTCGGCAACGCTGCACAGGCGCTTGCCGCCATGCCCGCACAGGATCAGCGCATCCTGGTGGTGATGGAACTGTCCGGTGGCAACGATGGGCTGAACACGCTGGTGCCGTACGCGGATGATGCCTATTACCGCCATCGTCCCAACATCGGCATCAAGCCCGCCAGGCTGCGCAAGATCGATGACCGCTTCGGCTTCAGTCCGGGCATGGCCGGCTTCGAACGGCTGTACAAGGATGGCAAGCTCGCCATCGTGCACGGCTGTGGATACGATCAGCCGTCTTTTTCGCACTTCACGTCGATGGCCTACTGGCACACGGCGGCGCCCAACAGCGGCGGCGAATTCGGCTGGGTCGGGCAGCTGGCCGATGCGCTGGCCCCTGAGGCTGCGCCGAATTTCCTGGTCAACATCGACGGCACGCAATCGCTGGCGGTACGCAGCCGCACGCATACACCGGTGGTGTTCGACGATCCGGAAAAATTCGTGCGCAAGGGGTTCTTCCAGGAGCGCCCGGTGTTCGAGCACATGGCGCATGCCGGAGATACGGCGAATCCGACGCAACGCTATCTGCTGGATGTGGCGCGCAGCGCGCAGGATGCCTCGGCGCTGGTGCGCGAGGCGTGGGCACGTTACCAGACGCCGGTCGACTACGGCATCTACTCGGTGGACCTGGACAAGGTGGTGGCACTGATCGAGGCCGACCTGCCGACCCGTCTGTACTACGTCGCCTATCGCTATAACGCCTTCGACACGCACGTGCATCAGGGCGACCTGCATGCACGTCAGCTCACATACGTAGCCGACGCGGTGCTCGGCTTCATGCAGGATCTGCAGCGCATCGGACGCGCCCAGGATGTCACCCTGCTGATCTTCTCCGAGTTCGGCCGGCGCGTGCCGGAGAACACCAGCCTCGGCACCGACCACGGCACCGCCAATCTGATGTTCATGGTCGGCGACAACGTCAAGGGCGGCCACTACGGCACACCGCCCAGTCTCACGCAACTGGACGAAGGCGACAACCTCCTGCACACGATGGACTTCCGGCGCGTGTACGCCACCGCGATCGAAGGCTGGATGGGTCTGTCGGGCAGCGAACGGCTGCTGGGCGGACGTTTCGATCCGCTGCCGATATTCGGTTGACTGGTGTTCGGTTGACGGGTAAGCAGCAGAACCGGTATCGATCCGGTTCGGCGCTCACCCCGCCGCTGAGGCTGCTGAAAAAAGCAGCGAGCCGGGGGCTCTCGCTACAGCAGCTGCCGTTCCGCCAGGCTGCGCATCAACTCCGTGACGCCGCAGGT
>JAHCKU010000288.1 GCA_026125625.1 Burkholderiales bacterium
TGGTGCCGTCGAGCGGATCGATGATCCAGACATGGTCCGAAGTGCCGGAAGCGCCGCTCTCTTCTGCTAGAATCGCGTGATCCGGATACGCGCCGTGAATGGTCTCGATGATCGCCGCTTCCGATGCGCGATCCACTTCCGAAACCAGGTCGTTCAGGCTCTTGTGGCGCACCGTCAGCGCGTCCAGATTGCCGGCCGCTTGATTTTTGATGCGGCCGGCGCGCCGCGCGGCCTTCACCGCGATGTTGATGAGGGGGTGGTTGAGCGCCATCTCTTGTTTAGCGGGAAGTGAAGGATTAAAGAGCGAAGCGCGCATTCTAATTTGTTTCCGTGTCCCTCCCGTCCGTCCCGACATCTGAATCCAATGCGCCATCGCTGCTCGCCAACGTGCGCGTAGTGCTGTGCCAGACCAGTCACCCCGGCAACATCGGCGCCTGTGCGCGCGCGATGAAGACCATGGGCCTGCACCAGCTGGTGCTGGTGAATCCGAAGTTCTTCCCGCATCCGGAAGCCGAAGCGATGGCCTCGCGCGCCACGGACGTCCTCGAGAGTGCCCGCGTGTGCGAGAACCTGGACCAGGCGCTGACCGGCACCGTGTATGCCGCAGCCAGCACCGCGCGCCAGCGCGATCTGTCGCACGCCGTGCTCAGTCCGCGTGAGGCCGCGGCACGCCTGATGCAGGAGGCCCGGCACGGTCCGGTTGCGCTGGTCATGGGGGCGGAGAAGTACGGCCTGACGGCCGAGGAGGTCAACCGTTGCAGCGTCATCACCATGGTGCCGGCCAGCCCCGAATATTCCTCGCTGAATCTGGCCGCAGCCGTGCAGGTGTTCGCCTATGAGTTGCGCCTGGCTGCGCTGGCGCCGGCGCTGCCGCAGCAGGTTTTCGAGCCGGCCACGCACGAAGAGCTCGAGCGGTTCTACACGCACCTGGAGCGCATGCTGCTCGACGTCGGCTTTCTCGATCCGGTGGCGCCCAGGCGGCTGATGCAGCGCATGCGCCGCCTGTTCGCACGTGCGCACCTGGAGCGCGAAGAGGTGAGCATCCTGCGCGGCATCCTCGCCGCTGCCCAGGAAGCGGCCCGCAAGGAACGCAAAGTTGACTAAACTGATCGGCTTAGCTGGCGGCGCTGCAACATCCACTCCTCACTCTTCTGGCAAATCCATGTTCGAGGGCATCAGGGAAGACATCCGGTGTGTTTTCGACCGGGATCCGGCCGCACGCACGACCTGGGAAGTCATCACCTGTTATCCGGGTTTCCACGCCCGCCTGTTCCATCGGCTGACGCACGCGCTATGGAGCTGGCGGCTGAAGTGGCTGGCACGCTTCATCTCGCATCTGGCGCGCTGGTTCACGGGTATCGAAATCCATCCCGGCGCGCGTATCGGGCGGCGTTTCTTCATCGATCACGGCATGGGCGTGGTGATCGGAGAGACTGCCGAGATCGGCGACGACGTCACCCTCTACCACGGCGTCACCCTGGGTGGCACCACCTGGAACAAGGGCAAGCGCCATCCGACCTTGGCCAGCAAGGTGGTGGTCGGCGCGGGCGCCAAGATCCTCGGCCCGATTTACGTGGGCGCGGGCGCCAAGATCGGCTCCAACGCCGTGGTGGTGCGTGACGTTCCGTCGAACGCCACGGCGGTGGGCATCCCGGCGCGCATCGTCGAACCGGGGCGCGACGAGGAGCGGCAGCGCGCGGCCGAACGTCTGGGCTTCTCGGCCTACGGCATCAGCTCCGACATGAACGACCCGACGGTCAAGGCCATCCATGCGCTGCTGGATCACGTAGTCAACATCGACGGGCGTATCGAGGCAATTCTCAACCACCTGCAGCAGGCGGGTATCGCGATAGGGGACCAGGAGGCTGGAAAAGACGATTTCGACGCGAACTATCTCAACAAGATTGTTGACTAAAAGAGTCGGGATTAGTATAGTCGACTGCACTTGTCGGATATAGTGGGCCGATGCGTCGAGGGCGCCAGGCAACCGGTGCCGGGGAACTCCAGTCTTTCATCTCTGGGAATCGCAACAATGAGATTAACCACCAAAGGACGTTTCGCAGTCACTGCCATGATCGATCTCGCACTCAACGCGGGCGAAGAGCCGGTGACCTTGGCCGAGATCTCGGAGCGGCAGAAGATCTCGCTGTCGTACCTCGAGCAGCTGTTCGGGAAACTGCGCCGCAGCGGTCTGGTGCAGAGCGTGCGCGGGCCCGGAGGCGGGTACCGACCGGCCAAGGCGCTGGAGACGGTGTCGGTGGCCGATATCATCGTCGCGGTGGACGAGCTCATCGACGCAACGCAATGCGGCGGGAAGGAGAACTGTCGGGACGAGCGCAAATGCATCACCCACGACCTGTGGGTGAGTCTGAACGAGCACATCTTCGACTATCTGCGCGGTGTCACCCTGGCGCAGCTGGTTGCCCAGCAGCGCGCGGGCGGCGAAGAGGTGAAGGTGATGGAGCTGAAGGATCAGCGGCAGCGGCGCGACCAGACTACGACGTCGGTACCGGTCTGATTTCGATTTGCGAGGACAAGACGTGTCCATTCAATTGACTGAACGTGCCGCCAACCAGATCCGGCGTTCGCTGAGCAAGCGCGGCAAGGGTCTGGGGTTGCGGGTCGGCATCCGCAAGGTCGGATGCTCCGGTTATGCCTATACCTTCGATTACGCCGACGAGGTCGGGACCAGCGATTCCCTGTTCGAGGCGCACGACGCCAAGCTGGTGGTCGATGGCGAGGCGCTGCCCTACCTGGACGGGTCGACCCTGGACTTCGTTCGCGAAGGGCTGAAGGAGTCCTTCAAGTTCGACAACCCCAACGTGAAGAACCAGTGCGGCTGCGGAGAAAGCTTCAGCGTGTGAAGCCGCTTCGTAAGCGCATCGACAAGAGCATGTCATGAGTTCCGTCCTGCAGAATCTAGTCAATCAACCCTACCGGCACGGCTTCGTGACCGACATCGACGCCGATGTCGCGCCCAAGGGTCTGAACGAGGACATCATCCGTCTCATCTCGCACAAGAAAGGCGAGCCGGAGTGGTTGCTGGAGTTCAGGCTCAAAGCGTTCCGGCATTGGCTCACCATGACCGAGCCAACGTGGCCGAACGTGAAGTATCCGCGGATCGATTTCCAGGACATCAGCTACTACTCTGCGCCCAGGCCGAAAGCCAAGCTCGCCTCGATGGACGAGGTCGATCCCGAACTGCGGCGTACCTTCGAGAAGCTGGGCGTGCCCCTGCACGAGCAGAAGGCGCTGGCCGGTGTGGCGGTAGACGTGATCTTCGACAGCGTGTCGGTGACCACCACCTACAAGCAACGCCTGGCCGAGGTCGGCATCATCTTCTGTTCGATGTCGGAGGCGGTGCGCGACCATCCGGAGCTGGTGCGCAAGTATCTCGGCTCGGTGGTGCCCTACACGGACAACTTCTACGCGGCCTTGAACTCGGCGGTGTTCACCGACGGCAGCTTCTGCTACATCCCCAAGGGCGTAAAGTGTCCGATGGAGCTGTCCACGTATTTCCGCATCAACACGCAGGAGTCCGGGCAGTTCGAACGCACACTGATCGTGGCCGAGGAATCCAGCCACGTGTCGTACCTGGAAGGCTGTACGGCGCCCAAGTTCGACACCAATCAGCTGCATGCCGCGGTGGTGGAACTGGTGGCTCTGGACCACGCCGAGATCAAGTACTCGACGGTGCAGAACTGGTACGCCGGGGACGAGAACGGCGTGGGCGGCATCTACAACTTCGTCACCAAGCGCGGGATGTGCAGAGGCGTGAACTCGAAGATCTCGTGGACGCAGGTGGAGACCGGCTCGGCGATCACCTGGAAGTATCCGTCCTGTATTTTGCTCGGCGAGAATTCCATCGGCGAGTTCTATTCGGTGGCGCTGACCAACCACCATCAGCAGGCCGACACCGGCACCAAGATGATCCACATCGGCAGGAATACGCGCAGCACGATCATCAGCAAGGGCATTTCCGCCGGACAGTCGAACAACAGCTATCGCGGCCTGGTCAAGATCACCGGCAAGGCGGACAACGCGCGCAACTACTCACAGTGCGACTCGATGCTGATCGGGGACAAGTGCGGCGCCAACACCTTTCCGTATATCCAGGTGCAGAACAGCACCGCCCAGGTCGAGCACGAGGCCACCACCTCGAAGATCGGCGAAGACCAGCTGTTCTATTTCGCACAGCGCGGCATCGGCACCGAGGAAGCGGTGTCGATGATCATCAACGGCTTCTGCAAGGAGGTGTTTACGCAGCTGCCGATGGAGTTCGCGGTGGAGGCGACCAAGCTGCTGGGCCTCAAGCTCGAAGGCAGCGTGGGGTGATGCAGATGCTCGTCCCCGTTACCTTGTCCTGTATTCCCATGCGCCGGACGGTTTTCGGCGCGTTGCAGATGGATTTTCGATGACCCGCAAGAACATTCTCGAAGTGCGCGATCTCGCCGCCAGCATCAACGGCGTGCCGATTCTCAAGGGCATGAACCTGACCATCGGCGCGGGGGAAGTGCATGCCATCATGGGTCCGAACGGATCGGGCAAGAGCACTTTCGCCAAGGTGCTCGCCGGTCATCCGGCCTACGAGGTCACTGCCGGTGAGGTCCTGTTCCGCGGCGAGAACCTGCTCGAGATGGAAGCCGACGCGCGCGCGCGTGCCGGCGTCTTCCTCGGTTTTCAGTATCCGATCGAGGTGCCCGGAGTGACCAACGGCGCCTTCCTGCGCCTGGCCTACAACACCGTGCAGGGCGCGCGCGGCAAGGATGAGCTGGATCCGCTGGAGTTCGACGATTTCGTGCAGGAGAAGCTCAAGCTGCTGGATATCGATCCGGCGTTCCTC
>JAHCKU010000289.1 GCA_026125625.1 Burkholderiales bacterium
TCGATGCCGATCAGATTCTGGTCATGGACCACGGACGCGTGATCGAACGCGGGACGCACGACGAGCTGCTTGCCCGCGATGGCGCCTATGCGCAGATGTGGACCCTGCAGCAGCGCGAGCAGGGGAGCCAGCAGGAGGACGTGGAGGCGGCGGGCACGGTGCTGCAGCCTTCCTCCCTGCCTGCCCCTGGCTGACACGAGTGTGCCGGTTTGCGTCAACGTAGCGTCAAAATCGGCTCTGCGGCGTCGGTTTTCTTGCCGGCGTGCCTGTAACGGCAATTCACCATTGCACCTGTTCCCACACCAGGGCGCGCACGGCGTCCCCGCCATGTGCTGTCCATCGCCGCCCAGAGCCGGGAAATGTCACCCATTCGTGGCGCTGCATACCGCGCAGTGCGCTCCTGACTGCCCGGGTGCTCGCCGCGCCGCGCCCATCCGCGCAGCTTTTGTGACCTTCGTCAGGCCGTCTTACAGGTGCACGGCCGGCCGTCGGGCCGGCTCCCGCCAACTGCTCAAATGGCGCATTAAGAATGTTGCCTTAGGGACTGATATTTGATACGTTTCGCCTCGATTCGAAGAGCTTTGGAATAGTCCCTGCTTTTAAGTTCGCCAGCGCTCTGTCGTTATCTGCCTCTTCGGTGGATGCCCGAGGAGCCGAGGCGCTCGCCGGGTATCCGGGGCGACAGACAGAAAAGACTTTTCGAGGTATTGATGCGCAGCAAGCTGGCCCTCGTTTTCGCCTGGTTGGCACCTGCCTGTGTCATGGCGCAGGTTTCCGACCCGGTCGTCATCACCGGTGCGCCCTATGTGGACGATGCTCCGGTCGTCCAGCACCAATCCGAGTTTCCGCGGCCGAGCGCTCTCCCGCTGACAACCGAAGGGCTCGATCTGGTCGCTGCTGCAGCGGTAGTGATCGATCAGGAAGACGGCAGCCTGCTGTATGCCAAGAACACGGCTGCGGTGATGCCCATCGCCTCCATCACCAAGTTGATGACCGCCATGGTGGCGCTCGATTCCGGACTGCCGCTCGACGACAAGATCACCATCAGCAGCGAAGACATCGATCGTCTGAAGGGTACCTCGTCGCGCCTGCAACCTGGTCTTCGTCTGCCGCGCCGTGAGATGCTGAGACTGGCGCTCATGTCTTCCGAGAACCGTGCGGCATCGGCATTGTCCCGGCACTACCCAGGTGGCGCACGTGCCTTCATCGAGGCCATGAACCGGAAGGCCGAGGAACTGGGTATGCACGACACGCGCTTCGTGGATGCCACCGGCCTGAATCCGAACAACGTTTCCACCGCCCTCGATCTGGCGCGCCTCGTCAACGCCAGCTACGGCTATTCGCTGATCCGCGACTTCACCACGACAGAGTCGGTTCAGCTGGCGGTGCACGGTCAGCGCAAGTCGCGCCCGCTCGCGTTCCAGAACTCCAACGCCCTGGTGCGCAGCGGACAGTGGGAAATCGGTCTGTCCAAGACCGGTTACATCAGCGAAGCAGGCCGCTGCCTGGTAATGCAGGCACGCATCGCGGCCAAACCGGTGATCATCGTATTGCTGGACTCGTTGGGCAAGGTCACGCGCATTGCCGATGCCAATCGCATCAAGCAGTGGGTCGAAACGCTCGACGTCGGACCGAGCACCACCACGGCACGCCCGCGCATGATGTAACCCGCTGCGACGCTTTCTCAGCCGGACATCGAAGGCCTCGCCTGCAAGCGAGGCCTTTTTGCTTCCCGGGCCGACACCGCGCGCAGTCGGATCGCGAGCGCATGCATGCTATGATGCGCCGCCTGTCTTGTACGCTTTGCCATGCGCGTCGGTCTGTTCGTCACCTGTCTGGTCGATCTCATGCGCCCGAGCATCGGGTTCGCCGCCCTGCAATTGCTCGAGGATGCCGGCTGTGAGGTGATCGTGCCCACGACGCAGACCTGTTGCGGGCAGCCCGGCTACAACTCCGGTGATCGTGCTGCGGCCCAGGTGCTCGCGCGCAAGGTACTGGGGGAGTTCAAGGAATGCGACTACGTGGTGATTCCTTCGGGCTCCTGTAGCGGCATGATCAAGACCCACTACCCGGAGCTTCTGTCCGATGTCCCGCAGGCTCGCGCAGAGGTCGAGTGGCTGATCGCGCGCACCTGGGAGCTCACGGACTTCCTCGCGAACGTGCTCAAGCTCGAGCGTGTTCCCGGCACCTTCTCCGGCACCGTCACCTATCACGATGCGTGCTCGGGTCTGCGCGAGATGGGGGTGAAGAGCCAGCCGCGCGCACTGCTGGACAAGGTGCCAGGTCTGCAGCTGAAGGAGATGAGCACGCCGGAGCAATGCTGCGGCTTCGGCGGAACCTTCTCCGTGAAGTACGGCGACATCTCCGCGCGCATTTGCGATCAGAAGTGCGACGACGTCGTGGCCACGGGAGCGGATGCGCTCGTGCTCGGCGACCTCGGCTGCATGCTCAACATCGAAGGTCGCCTGCGCCGGCGCGGGGACATGCGCACGCGCGTACTGCACGTCGCCGAAGTCCTGGCGGGATCGAAACCAGACGGCGGCTGAGAAGCGCGAGCGTGCACATGATCGATATTGTCCTGGCCACTGACCACGCACTGCGGGCCTGATCCAATGGAGCTGCGATCCCGGAACTTCAAGGCGGGGGTGACCAGGTCGCTGGCCAATCCGCATCTGCGCAACGCGCTGAGCAACCTGCGCGCGCGCATGGTGTCCGGCCGCGTGGCTTCGGTGGCGGAGCTGGACAATTTCGAGCAGATTCGCGAGACGGCGAAGCAGGTTCGCGACGATGCCCTGCGCCATCTGGACTTCCTGCTGGAAGAATTCGAGCGTAATGCCGTGGCTCGCGGGGCACGCGTGCACTGGGCCGAGACGCCGCAGGACATGAACCGCATCGTGCTGGAGATCGCCCAGGCGGCCAAGGTGCGCAAGGCGATCAAGTCCAAGTCCATGCTCGGCGAAGAGTCGGGCCTGAACAAGTATCTGCAGGATGCCGGCGTCGAGGTGCGCGAGACCGACCTCGGTGAATACATCATCGAGCAATCCGGTGACGTGCCTTCTCACATCATCGCGCCGGCCATTCATCGCACCAAGGATGAAGTCTCGGATCTGTTCCAGCAGCGCCACGGCGGTCCGCGCAAGACCGACATCGCCGAGCTGACGCGCGAAGCGCGCGAGAAGCTGCGCCCGCATTTCCTGACCGCGGACATGGGCATCACCGGGGCCAACTTCCTGATCGCGGAAACCGGCACCACCATGATCGTGACCAACGAAGGCAACGGCCGCATGAGCACCACCATGCCGCGCGTGCACGTGGCCGTCGCCGGCATCGAGAAAGTGCTGCCGACCCTGGAGGACGTGTCCTTCATCCTGCGTCTGCTCACGCGCTCGGCGACTGCGCAGTCGATCAGCAACTATCTGAGCTTCACTACCGGACCGAAGCAGCCGGGCGATAGCGACGGTCCGGAAGAGTTCCATGTGGTCATCGTCGACTCCGGACGCACGCGCGTGCTCGGATCGGAGTTGCGCGATGCCCTGCGCTGCATCCGCTGCGGCGCGTGCATGAACCATTGCCCGGTGTATCAGAACATCGGCGGTCATCCTTACGGCTGGGTCTATCCGGGACCGATCGGCTCGGTGCTCACGCCGGCCTATGCCGGACTGGAGAACGCGCCCGACCTGCCCAACGCCGCCACCCTGTGCAACCAGTGCGGCGTCGTGTGTCCGGTCAAGATTCCGCTGCCCGATCTGATGCGCAAGCTGCGCGAGCGCCAGTTCGAGCGCAAGCTGCGGCCCTGGGGCGAGCGCACCGGCTTGAGGCTGTGGGCCTGGGCTGCTGCGCGGCCGGCGGTGTATGCGGCGCTGACCCGGATCGGCGTGCGCCTGGGCCGCATGCTCGGCGGCCGCGACCGGCTCATTCGCAGCCTGCCGGGTGCTGGCGGGGGCTGGACCGCCGAGCGCGATCTGCCGGCGCCCAGCGGCAAGACCTTTCGCGAGCTGTATGCCGCGCGCAAGCGCGACTGAGCCAAGCGGTTTCGCCATGCACCACATCGTATTCCTGGACCGCTCCATCTGTCCCGCGCCGCTGCGCCGCCCGGCTTTCGCTCACACCTGGACCGAATATCCGTCCACCACACCGGCTGAGCTCGAGGCACGTCTGGCAGATGCCACCATCGTCGTTTCCAGCAAGATCGCGCTGCGTGGCGAAACACTGGCGAAGTTTCCCGCCATCCGCTTCATCGCCGCGGCCGGTACCGGCACCGATCCCTTCGATCTCGACTATTGCCGCGCGCACGGCGTTGCGGTGGCCAACGTGCGCGACTATGCACGGCACACGGTGCCGGAGCATGCCTTCATGCTCATCCTCGCGCTGATGCGCAACCTGCCGGCCTATCGCGCAGACGTCGAGGCCGGACTGTGGCAGCAGGCCGAGCCGTTCTGCCTGCTCACGCATCCGTTGACCGATCTGCACGGCAAGACCATCGGCATCGTCGGCGAGGGGGCGATCGGGCAGGGCAGCGCGCGTATCGCGCATGGCTTCGGCATGCAGGTGCTGTTCGCGGACCATGCGCCGCCGAAGGCGCCCGGCCTCGACTACGTGCCGCTGCCGGAGCTGCTCGCGCGCAGCGACGTGGTGAGCCTGCACTGCCCGCTCACGCCCGCCACGCGCGGGCTGATCGGCGAAGCGCAGCTGCGGCAGATGAAGAACAGCGCGCTGCTGATCAATACCGCGCGCGGTGCGCTGGTGGACGAATCCGCGCTGGTGCGCGCGCTGCAGGAGGGTTGGATCGCCGGCGCCGGCCTGGACGTGCTGGCGAGCGAACCACCGCGCGGCGGCAACGCG
>JAHCKU010000029.1 GCA_026125625.1 Burkholderiales bacterium
GGGTGCGTAGCCTCCGGCAGCCTCCCACACGCGCGCAGCCTGGCGCTGGGCATCCTCCCAGGTGTCGATCTCCAGCTGCAGCGCATCGCGCAGCACGCTCGGTTCTGCACCATCGACGATCAGCTGCAGACCCTTGCGGGTGTAGGGATCGATCGAACCGCGCAGCATCGGCTCCAACGCCAGCAGCCCGCCCTTGCGTGCCGTGTTGCCCCACAGGACGAGCCGGTCCAGCATCGCCCGGAATTCCGCCGCGGGAGGCCGGAACACCCACGGCAGCAGGCGCAGGCCGGCCATGAATACCGTCGGAGACGTTTGCAGCATGACCGCACCCAGGGTGCCGCCGATGACGATGGCGAAGGCGGTGATCTGCAGCAACGAGCGCAGCTCTCCGCCTTCGAGCAGCTGTCCGCCGACGATCGCGGCAAGGCCCAGTGCTAATCCGATCAGGCTCGTACGATCCATGAAAGGCGGGGTGAGAGAGGAACGGGCGCGTGCATGGAAGGGCGATGCTCGCCCGGCCAGGCAGATAACGGCGGGGGAAGGTCAAACTTGATCGAGGCAGCCTGCCCGGGCAGGTGGGGCTGACGCCCGGCCCGCAGGAGGCGGACGCAGCCGGGACATGCGATCGCTGCAGGCAGCGGGTAACGGAGGCTTGCTGCAGCTCCGGTATTCAGGTCAGCCGGGCGCTCGAACCGGCTGTGCTGCGCTATTTCTGCGTATAGCCGCGCAGGCGTGAGCGCAGACGCGCTACCGCCTGGCTATGGAGCTGACAGACGCGTGATTCCGACACCCCCAGGACTGCACCGATCTCCTTGAGGTTCATTTCCTGCTCGTAGTACAGGCCCATGACGATCTTCTCGCGCTCGGGCAATACGCCGATGGCCTGCACCAGTGCGAGGCGGAAGCGCTGGTCCTCCAGCACTTCCAGCGGACCGACCTGATTGGCGGCCACGAACACGTCGAAGAAATCGCTGTCTTCGGATTCCTGGAAATCCTCGTAATGCAGCAGCTGATAGCCGCGCGACTCGAGCAGCATATGCTGATATTCATCCAGCGGCACACCCAGCTCCGCGGCAAGCTCCTGCTCGCGCGGGGCGCGCCCCAGACGCTGCTCCAGCTGATTGATGGTTGCCTCGATACGGCGCAGGTTCTTGCGCACGTTGCGCGGCAGCCAGTCCGCCTGCCGCAGCTCGTCCAGGATCGATCCGCGGATGCGCTGAATGGCATAAGTCTCGAACTGCGCGCCCTGCGTATCGTCGAAATTCTTGGCTGCATCCAGCAGGCCCAGCAGGCCGGCCTGAATCAGATCGTCCACATGCACACTGGCCGGAAGCCGCGCCATGAAGTGGTAGGCGATGCGCTTGACCAGCGGAGCCATCTGCTCGACGAGCTTGCTTTGGTCTGCGGTGAGGGTGGAAATGGCCATGGATGGGCATCGAATCTCGATCGCTTCGGGCGAGAGGCATTCTACCGGCTTTGAGCCACCGAGCGGACGGCCGATACCACACGCGCTGCCAGCGCATGTGCGGACAGCTCGGCCTCCTGCCCCTGGTCCATGACCGCGTCGGCACATGCACGTAATGCCCGCGTGCTGCCGGATTCGGGGAACATCTCCACTACGGGCTGCCGCAGGGCGAACGCCCGCTGCCCGGCAGGCTCGTTCGGGACGATGGCCAGGCATTCGATGTTCATGCCGATGAACTGGCGGCAGGTGGCAGCAAGATTGGTGAACGCCGCCTGCGCATGGGGGATGTCATATGTCGCCTGCAGGATCAGGCCGGCACGGCAACGCCCGCTGTCCAGGGCAATGCGCTTGAGCAGGCGATAGGTGCGCGTGATCGAATCCGGCTCGGCACGCGCCACCACCACCACCTGCTCGGCCAACGGCAGGGCATGGAAAGCCGCCACCGGTGCCTCGACGATGGATACGTCGGCCGTGCTCGACAGGCCGATCAGCACGTCCGCCAGCCGGCCGAGATCCTGCTGTCGCAGCCGCTGCCATCCGGCAAAGAACCGGCTCGCCGGTATCACCCGCAATGACTCGCGCACGCAAAGACTCACCTCATGCGCGGCACGCGTGCCGCACACCGCATCCATGAGATCCGGCACCGAATTGGCGCCCAGCAACCCGCTGCAGCTGTGCTCGCCGCCGACCCCGTCCCACAGCAGCACCTCCCTGCCCTGCGCAGCCAGGGACAGGGCAAGATTGGCGGCGATCACCCCGTGGTGCACGGACGCCGAGCCGGCACTCACCATCAGCGAGCGCAGCCCGGCGGGTTCCACCAGCCGGCGCAGCCCGGCAGCCTGATCAGCCAGCGCTTGAGTCACGGCATGCATGGCGTATTCATGTCTCCTAGTTCTGTCCGGCGGCGAGCGTAAACGGCAGGTCGCCGTCATCGACCTGCTGCGGACCTTCACGGAACGCGCGTTCGACCAGATACAGAGGATTGGGAAGATGCAGATCCTCGGGCACGCGCTGGCCGTTGGTGACGTAGTGCAGGGTCAGGCCGTGGCGGATCAGCGCGTCGAGCGCAGTGCCGAGATTGAGCGCCTCGTCGATCTTGGTCAGGATGCAGCCCGCCAGATCGGCGCCGCGATAGGCACGCACCACGTCCTCGAGCACGTTGAGATGGGACACGGCCGACAGCAGCACCACGCGCTGCACGCGCCGGGTGGCACCCGAGAGCAGCGCCACCTGGTCGGCCAGGCGCCGATCGCGCTGGCTCATGCCGACGGTATCGATCAGCACCAGATGCCGGCTGCGCAGATCCTCCAGCGTGCTGCGCAGATCACCCTCGTTGCGGATGGCATAGACCGGCACGCCGAGGATCTTGCCGTAGATGCGCAGCTGGTCGACGGCACCGATGCGATACGTATCGGTGGTGACCAGGGCCAGCTTGGCGGCGCCATGCTTGAGCACGCACTCGGCAGCGAGCTTGGCCACCGTGGTGGTCTTGCCCACTCCGGTGGGACCGACCAGGGCCAGAATCCCGCCGGCATCGACCAGTCCCGCGCCACCCGACGCCACGCGCAGCCGCTGCTGCAGGCGGGTCTTGACCAGGCGCAGTGCAGGCGCCACATCCAGACCCTCGGGCAGTTCGTCCACCAGCTCGCGCGACAGCGGGCTGCCGAATCCGGCACCGAGCAGCCGCCGCATCATCTCGCTGCGCGCCGGGTCCCGTCGCTTCAGGTCGTTCCACGCCAACGCCGCGAGCTGCCCTTCGACCAGCGAGCGCAGCAGGCGCAGCTCATGCACCAGGTCATAGCTCATGCCGCCTGCTGCGGCTGCCGCCTCTGCCGCAGCAACGGCCGCTGCGACCGGGCTGTCGGCGACACCGGGGGCAGGCGATGGGGCAGCCGGTCGCGCCAGTGCCGCGCCCGCTTCCACCCGCAGGGCCGCCCCGGACGGGGGCGATCCCAGATGGACGTGCGCGGCACCATCTCCGGGATCGCTCGAGATAGCCGTGGATGCCTTGAGCACTTCGTCATAGCGGGCCACGGCGGATGCACCGGGCATGGGCGTGGATGGCCCCGGCGGGGCCGGACGCATGAAGCGCGGATCGCTGCGCACCACCGGGGGTACCTGCGCCGGGTCGCGCACCGGGTCACGTACTGGGCCGCGTACCGTGCTCGCGCGCCGGAACACCGCCGGTGCCGGCTCGGCAGGCTTGCGCGGATCCGGCTGGCGCAACGCAGATATCGTCACCGATTGCACTTCCGCCGGCGAAGCCGCCATGATTTCCACGCCGCGGCCCATTGCACGGTTGGACAGGATCAGAGCGTCTTCGCCCAGGGCCTGCCGCACCATGAGCAGCGCCTCGCGCGAAGTTTCGGCATAGAATTTTCTTACTAGCATGTCGTCATGCACGGCCTCCCGCGCCACCCAGCGTTGCGACCACCTTGATCACCCGATTCTCCGGCACCTCCGCCTGCGATATCACCCGCAGCTGCGGCGCCGCGCGCCTGAGGAAGCGTGCCAGCAGCGTACGCAGCACCGGTGGCACCAGCAGCACCGAGGGCTGCCCCAGCTGCTCGCGCGCCTGGCTCAGCTGACTGGCCTGCTGCAGCAGCCGCTCGGCCAGTCCCGGCTCCAGCCCCGGGCCTTCCCCGCCGCGTACCTGACTGGCCTGCGTGAGGATCTGCTCGAGCTGCGGGTCGAGCGAGAACACCTCCATTTCGCGCGTGCCGCCGTAGATCTGCTGCACGATGCTGCGGCCGAGCGCCACGCGCACCGCCTGGCTCAATTCCTCCGCATCCTGTGTGCGCGTGGCATGCTCGGCCAGACACTCGAGAATCGAGCGCATGTCACGAATGTGCATGCCTTCGCCGAGCAGGTTCTGCAGCACCTTCTGCACCGTGGGCAGCGGCAGCAGCTTGGGCACGAGATCCTCGACCAGCTTGGGCGCATCCTTGGCCAGATGATCGAGCAGGGCCTGCGTCTCCTCGCGCCCCAGCAACTCCGGCGCGTGCGCCTGGATCACGCTGGACAGATGCGTGGCCACCACGGTGCTCGCGTCCACCACGGTGTAGCCCATCGCCTGCGCGTTTTCACGGACTGCCGCCTCGATCCACACCGCCGGCAACCCGAACGCCGGATCCCTGGTCTGCGGCCCGCTCAGCGGGCCCAGCACGCGCCCGGGGTTGATGGCCATGTACATGCCGGGCGAGACTTCCCCGTTGCCCACGTCCACGCCCTTGAGGGCGATGCGATAGGCATTGGGACGCAGTTCCAGGTTGTCGCGGATGTGCACCGAAGGCACCAGGAAACCCATGTCGGCGGCGAATTTCTTGCGCAGTCCGCGGATGCGGCGCAGCAGCTCACCATCCTGATTGCGATCCACCAGCGGAATCAGGCGGTAGCCGACCTCCAGGCCGAGGACGTCGATCGGCACCACGTCCGACCACGAGACCTCCTGCGGCTCGGGCGGTGCCTCCTGCACCGGCGGCAGATCCTCCTCGACCAGAGGCTGCGCGCCGCGGCGTTCGAGCCAGTAGGCCACGCCGGCAATGCAGGCGGCGATGAACAGGAACGCGAGATGGGGCATGTTGGGAATCAGCCCGAGCACGGTCAGGATGCCGGCGGTGATGTACAGCACCTGTGGGCGGCTGCCGAGCTGATCGAGCAATTGCGCATTCAGGTCCTGCTCGGCGGACACGCGCGTCACCAGAATGCCGGCGGCAGTGGAGATCACCAGCGCCGGCACCTGCGCCACCAGCCCGTCGCCGATGGTGAGCAGCGTGTAGATCTCCGCTGCCTGGGCCAGAGTCAGTCCATGCTGCAGCGTACCGATGACGAGGCCGCCGACGATGTTGATCAGCATGATGATGATGCCGGCCACGGCATCGCCGCGCACGAACTTGCTTGCACCGTCCATCGCGCCGTAGAACTCCGCCTCCTTCGCCACCTCCTGCCGGCGGCGGCGCGCCTCGGCCTCACCGATCAATCCGGCGTTGAGATCGGCGTCGATGGCCATCTGCTTGCCCGGCATCGCATCCAGGGTGAAGCGCGCGGCCACTTCCGCGATGCGGCCTGCACCCTTGGTGATGACGACGAAGTTGATGATCACCAGGATCACGAATACCACCAGGCCCACGGCATAGTTGCTGCCCACCAGGAAATGGCCGAAGGCCTCGATCACCTTGCCGGCGGCGTCCGAGCCGCTATGCCCGTGCATCAGCACCACGCGCGTGGAGGCGACGTTGAGCGACAGGCGCAACAGCGTGGTCAGCAGCAGAACGGTGGGAAACAGCGAGAAGTCCAGCGGCTTGAACACGTACAACGCGACCAGCATCACCAGCATTGACATGGCGATGTTGAACGTGAACAGCAGATCGAGCGCGATCGGCGGCAGCGGCAGGACCATCATCGCCAGAATCATGATGATGAGCAGCGGCGCCGCCATCTGCTGCATGGTAGGACGCGCCAGGCTGACCTGTGCCTGCGCCATCTATCCGGCCCTCACCAGCGACGCCGCGCCGACGCGGCCCCCGGGCATGCCATACGGATCGGGGCTGCGCCTGTTCATGCCCGGGCTTCCGCAAAGTTCTCGCCCGGATCGAGATCGGGCGGCACGGCGATCGCCGTCGGCTCGCGCGGGACTTCTCCGCCGGCGCTGCGGTACCGGCGCAGCTGATAGACCCATGCCAGCACCTCTGCCACCGCGTTGTACAGCGCGGCGGGAATCTCTCTCCCCAGGTCGGCATGCACGAACAGCGCACGCGCCAGCGGAGGTGCGCGCAGGATAGGCACACGCGAGGCCTCTGCCAGCTCGATGATGCGCTGTGCCACCAGCATCGAGCCTTTGGCCACCACCCGTGGCGCGCCGCTGCGGCCTTCGCTGTAGCGCAGCGCCACCGCATAGTGGTCGGGGTTGGTCACCACCACATCTGCCTGGGGCACTTCCGCCATCATCCGTCGCCGCGCTGCCTCTCTCTGCAGGGAGCGGATGCGGGCCTTGATCTGCGGATCGCCCTCGGTCTCCTTCATCTCCTGGCGCACTTCCTCCTTGGTCATGCGCAGCTGGCGCGCGTGCTCCCAGAGCCGGAACGGCACGTCGATGACCACCACCAGCAGCAGCGCACCGGCCACCAGCAGAAAGGTATGCCCCAGCAGCTGGGCCAGGTGTGCGAGCCCCCCCTGCAGCGATTCACCGACCAGCGCCAGGATGGTAGCGCGCTCGCTCCAGATCGCCCACGCCGCGACGCCGCCCACCAGCAGGGATTTGAGCACCGCCTTGCCCAGCTCGATCAGACCGTGCCAGGAGAAGATGCGTCCCAAGCCGCGCAGCGGACTCAGCCGGGAGAAGTTCGGCTGCAGCGCCTCGAACGTGAACAGCCAGCCGCTCACCATCATCGAGGCAACGATCGCGGCAGCGGCAACCAGCAGGAACCAGGGAGCCAGACCCAGCAGCGCAGTCGCGGCGGTCTCGAACAGACGCATGCCGAGCTGGCTGGTGTCGAAGGCACTGCTGCGATCGAGCGTGAGACCGGCGCGAACGATATTGAACAGAGCGTCCATCAGCGCGCCGCCGAGCAGCAGCAGACCGGCGCCCGCAGACATCAGGACGGCAAACGTGCTCAGTTCAGGAGAACGAGGGACCTGGCCCCGCTCGCGGGCCTGCTCCAGGCGTCGTGGTGACGCAGGTTCTGATCGTTCGAGATCGCTTTCCTCGGCCATCCCCGCCCCGCCGGCAGCCATCCCGCCGGCTCGGATTGTGGCTCATCGCGCCGCTGCGACCCCCCCTGGCCGAGCGTACGCCGCCTTGTCGTGCGCCGAGTCTAGCACGAGGTGACAGCGGGGAACACAAGATATTTGACAACGAGGCATGGAAAACCACTAGATGTAGTGGCTCCAAGCGATGTCATTCCGCGCGCAGCGGGGAATCTTCTCGGCAGCGGCAAAAAGCAGGATCCCTCGGCTTCGCCTCGGGATGACATCGTAGTGGTGTCGAATGCCCGTAGTGCCCGCGTTCGTTGTGCCGCCGTGGTGATCGGATTGGCACCGCAGTGGTCGGGATGGCGGCGGAGGTAAGGAGGACGCCGCAGGGTGACGGCGCCAGTCAGACTGCGATGACTTCCAGATCCGGATCGATCCGTCGGACCATGCCTTCGATGCCGGCCAGCGTGCCGGAGATGGAGCTGGGGCAGCTGCCGCAGGCGCCCTGATAGTGCACCTTGAGCACGTTGCCTTCCAGGCCGACGATGTACAGGTCGCCGCCGTCGCCCTGCAGATAGGGCCGCACCTCCTCGTCCAGCATCTCCTGGATGGCTGCGAACTTCTGCTTCTCCTCCTCGGTCATCTCACGCGTCGACACAGGTACCCCGTCCAGGCCATCGGAGGCTTCGTTGATCAGCGTCTCCGAGCGCTCCTGCGCCGATGGCGCATCGCGGATCGGCACGGCCAGCTGACGCAGCAGATCCGGCCAGTGCGCACGTCCATCCTGAGTCACCGTCAGCCAGTGATCGACGTAGAACACGTTGGTGACGTGCGGAATCTCGAACAGCTTCTGCGCCAGCTCGTCACCATGCGCCTGCTCGGCGTTCTCGTACGAGCGCGTGATCCCATAGGTCAGGGGATCGCGCAGGATGAACTTCCTGGCGTTGGGGTTGGGCGTGAATTCGATTTCAGCGATGCGCGGCATGTCTCAGTGATGTGTGTTCATTGCTTGCCGACGACCTCGGCAAACGGATCCTGCTCGCCTTCGGTCGAAGTGCTCGCCTGCTGGTTGACCGCGGCGTGCAGCGTATGCCAGGGCAGAATCGCGCACTTGACCCGCGAGGGGAGGTCCTTGACGCCGGCGAAGACCGCCAGCCGGCCGAGGTGATTCGCCTCCTGCGTGACGTCCAGCTTGCCGGTGGCCATGTCGCGAAACTCCCGGATCAACTGCTCCACCTCCGCCACCGATTTGCCCTTCACGTTGGTGGTCATCATCGACGCGGAGGCCTTGCAGATGGCGCAGCTCTGGCCCTCGAAGGCGACGTTGCGCACCTGCTCTCCGCTTACTTCCAATGTGATCCAGATGTGATCTCCGCACAGCGGATTCAACCCTTCCGCGTGGTGGCTGGGGCTGTCCAGCCGCCCCCAGTTGCGCGGCTTGCGGTTGTGATCGAGGATGACTTCCTGGTAGAGCTGCTTCGAATCCATCAGGTGAACATCTGCTGCACGCGACGAATGCCGGCCACGAGTTGGTCGACTTCGGCCATGGTGTTGTAGAACGCGAACGAAGCACGCGCCGTAGCCGGCACACGGAAGCGCTGCATCACCGGCTGCGCGCAATGGTGACCGGTACGCACCGCCACGCCTTCCTCGTTGAGCATGGTGCCGACGTCGTGCGGATGCACGCCCTTGACTTCGAACGACAGCACCGCCGCCTTCTCCGGCGCGGTGCCGATGATGCGCACGCCGTCCAGGGTCTCGAACTGCTGCGTGGCGTAGCTCAGCAGGGCATGCTCCCAGGCCGCGATGTTGTCCATGCCGATGGCTGCCAGATAGTCCATGGTCGCGCCCAGGCCGACGGCGCCGGCGATGTGCGGCGTGCCGGCCTCGAACTTGTGCGGGATGACGTTGTAGACGGTCTTTTCGAAGGTCACCGACAGGATCATGTCGCCGCCGCCCTGGAACGGTTGCATCTTCTCCAGCAGACCGGCCTTGCCGTACAGCGCTCCCATGCCGGTCGGACCGCACAGCTTGTGGGCCGAGAAGCAGTAGAAATCGCAGTCCAGATCCTGCACGTCGACGGCCAGGTGCGGCGCGGCCTGTGCACCATCCACCAGGACCGGCACGCCGTGCGCATGCGCGGTGGCGATCATGTCCTTGACCGGATTGATCGTGCCCAGCGCGTTCGACACGTGCGTGATGGCGACCAGCCTGGTATGTCCGTTGAACAGCTTGCCGTAGGCGTCCAGATCCAGGACACCACGCTCGTCGCACGGGATCACGCGCAGCTTGCAGCCCTTCTCGCCGCACAGCATCTGCCACGGCACGATGTTGGAGTGGTGCTCGAGCTGGGAGACGATGATCTCGTCGCCTTCGGTCAGGAATTTGCGACCGTAGCCGTGCATCACCAGGTTGATCGCCTCGGTGGCACCGCGCGTGTAGATCACTTCCCGTTCCTCGCGCGCATTGAGGAAGCGGCGGACCTTGCCGCGTGCGCCTTCATAGGCGGCAGTGGCCGTCTCCGACAGATAGTGCACCGCGCGATGGATATTGGCGTGCTCGCGCGTCTCGTACTGGATCAGGCGATCGATGACCGGGCGTGGCATCTGCGCGCTGGCGGCATTGTCCAGATACGCGAGCGGCCGGCCGTTCACGGTCAAATCGAGAATGGGGAAATCCCGGCGGATGCGGGCCAGGTCGAAGGGCGGCGTGCCGACGATGACGGCCGGCGCGGATTTCGCGACTGCGCTCATTGGATGTTCCTGTACGAGGTCTGCTTCTGGGTCTGCTGCAGCACGATGTGCTCGAGCTGGCGGGCGAGCGAGGGCAGTGCAATACCGCGAATGATCTCGCCGGCAAAGGCGAAGGTGAGCAGATTGCGCGCGCTCGCCTCGTCCAGGCCGCGACTCTTGAGGTAGAACACCTGCTCGGCCTCGAGCTGACCGACGGCAGCGCCGTGGGCGCACTTCACGTCGTCGGCGAAGATCTCCAGCTGCGGCTTGGTGTCCACCCGCGCCCGCGGCGACAGCAGCAGGCTGCGGCTCTGCTGGGCGGAATCGGTGCGTTGCGCACCCTGGCGCACGAAGATCTTGCCGTTGAATACGGCATGCGCGGTGTCGTCGACGATGCTCTTGAACAGCTGCCGGCTGCGGCCGTGAGGCTGGACGTGATCGAGCATGCTGTGAGTGTCGGCCAGCTGCTTGTCTCGAATCAGGGCAAGCCCATCCAGCACCGATTCCGCCCCTTCGTCTGCCTGCGTGATGTTCAGATTGAAGCGCGAGATGCGTGCCCCGAGCGCCACCGCACTGCTCAGATAACGGGCATTGCGGCCGATGCGCACCGCGCAGGTCCCGAAGTGGAACGCCGCGATGCTCTCGCGCTGCACGCGCACGTGACGCACGCGCGCGCCGTCGGCCAACGCCACCTCGGTCACGCCGTTGGTCAGGTAGGCGGCCGGCTGGAGCGCGACGAAGTCCTCGACCACGGTGCATTCGCCGTTGGCCTCGGCAACCACCAGCAGCCGCGGATAGCTCGCCCCTTCCGCGCGCGTGCTCACGTACAGCACGTGCACCGCAGTCGCGGCCGAGCGACCCGCATGCACACGCAGCAGCACCCCGTCCTGCAGCCAGGCGGTGTTCACCGCCACGAACGGATCGTCACCGAGCACGGCATGGCGGGCCAGATGCGCCTGCAGCGTGGGATCCTGCTCCGCCAATGCGGCCGAGAACGGCATGACCGTCAGCGCCGGATCGGCGCAGGCGGTGGACAGCTCCGGCACGAAGTGACCGTCGACGAAGGTCAGGGTGCAGCCGGCCTCCGGCACGGCGTACGCCGTCAGCTCCGCACGCGCGGGCAACGCCGCCGGAGGAGCGTGATGGAAGCTCTTCTGATAGAGGGGTGACAGATCGGTGTAGCGCCACTCCTCGTCGCGCGTGGTCGGCACGCTCAGCGCGTTGGCACGCTCCAGGGCATCGGCACGCAAGGTGTTGAGCCAGCCGCGCGGACTGCGTGGCAGGTTCGATTGCCCCTGCAGCAGGCTTTCGAGATAGCCGTTGGCAAGTGCTTCACTCACGCCGTCACCCCTGTGCCTGCCCCCTGCGTCACCCAGTCGTAGCCGCGGCTTTCCAGCTCCAGCGCCAGGTCCTTGCCGCCGGTGCGCAACACCCTGCCCTCGTCCATCACGTGCACGAAATCCGGAACGATGTAGTTCAGCAGGCGCTGGTAGTGCGTGACCAGCACCACGGCGTTGTCGGGCGTGCGCAGGCCGTTGACGCCGCTGGCCACCACGCGCAGCGCATCGATGTCCAGTCCCGAGTCGACCTCGTCGAGGATCGCCAGGACCGGTTCCAGGATCGCCATCTGCAGGATCTCGTTGCGCTTCTTCTCGCCGCCGGAGAAGCCCTCGTTGACCGAGCGCGACAGCAGCGCCTGGTTCATCTCGAGGAGCTGCATCTTCGACTTGATCAGCTCGAGGAAGTCGATCGCGTCGACCTCCTCCTCGCCGCGCGCCTTGCGCGTGGCGTTCAGCGCGGCGCGCATGAAGTACGCGTTGCCCACGCCCGGGATCTCGACGGGGTACTGGAAGGCCAGGAACACGCCCTGGCGCGCCCGGTCCTCGGGCGCGAGCGCCAGCAGGTCCTGGCCCTGGTAGAGCGCCCGGCCCGCCGTGACCTCGTAGCCGTCGCGCCCGGCGAGCACCGCCGCCAGCGTGCTCTTGCCCGAGCCGTTGGGGCCCATGATCGCGTGGACCTCGCCGGCGCCGACCTCGAGGTCGATCCCCCGGAGGATCTGCTTGCCGTCCACGGTCGCGTGCAGGTTCTCGATCTTCAGCATGTGCTCTTCTTCCGCAGGAAAACGGTCACCGAGGGCGCCGAGGCGACACCGAGGTCACCGAGGAGCCAGGACGACCTCGGTGTCCTCGGTGGACCCTCGGTGTCCTCGGTGACCACCTTCGCTCTATCCAACACTGCCTTCGAGGCTGAGCCCGAGCAGCTTCTGCGCCTCCACCGCGAACTCCATGGGGAGCTCGCGGAGGACCTCCTTGCAGAAGCCGTTCACGATCATGGACACGGCGTCCTCCTCCGACAGCCCGCGCTGGCGGCAGTAGAACAGCTGGTCCTCGCCGATCTTCGAGGTCGACGCCTCGTGCTCGATCGTCGCCGTGGGGTTGCGCACGTCCAGGTAGGGGAAGGTGTGCGCGCCGCAGCGGTCGCCCATGAGCAGCGAGTCGCACTGCGAGTAGTTGCGCGCGCCGTCGGCGCCCTTGAGCACCTTCACCGCGCCGCGGTAGGTGTTCTGGCCGCGCCCGGCCGAGATCCCCTTGGAGATGATCGTGCTCTTCGTGTTCTTGCCGATGTGGATCATCTTCGTGCCGGTGTCCGCCTGCTGGCGGTTGGCCGTCACGGCGACCGAGTAGAACTCGCCCACCGAGTCGTCGCCCTGGAGGATGCAGCTGGGGTACTTCCAGGTGATCGCCGAGCCGGTCTCGACCTGCGTCCAGGAGATGCGCGAGCCCTTGCCGGCGCACCTGCCGCGCTTCGTGACGAAGTTGTAGATCCCGCCCTTGCCGTCCTTGTCGCCCGGGTACCAGTTCTGGACGGTCGAGTACTTGATGTGCGCGTTGCCCAGCGCGACGAGCTCGACCACGGCCGCGTGGAGCTGGTTCTCGTCGCGCATGGGGGCCGTGCAGCCCTCGAGGTAGCTCACGTAGCTGCCGGGCTCGGCGATCAGGAGCGTCCGCTCGAACTGGCCCGTGTTGGCCGCGTTGATGCGGAAGTAGGTCGACAGCTCCATGGGGCAGCGGACGCCCGGCGGGATGTAGCAGAACGAGCCGTCGCTGAAGACGGCCGAGTTGAGCGCCGCGAAGTAGTTGTCGGTGTAGGGGACGACGCTGCCCAGGTACTGCTGGATCAGCTCGGGGTGCTCGCGCACGGCCTCGGAGAAGGAGCCGAAGATGATCCCCATCTCCTTCAGCTTGTCCTTGAAGGTCGTGGCCACCGACACGCTGTCGAACACGGCGTCGACGGCGACGTTCGACAGGCGCTGCTGCTCCTGCAGCGGGATGCCCAGCTTCTCGAACGTGCGCAGGAGCTCGGGGTCGACCTCGTCGAGGCTCTTGAGCTGCTTCTTGGGCTTGGGGGCCGAGTAGTAGATGATCGACTGGTAGTCGATCCTCGGGTAGCTCACCTTGGGCCACCACACCGGCTCCTCCATGGTCAGCCAGTGGCGGAAGGCCTTCAGGCGCCACTCGAGGAGGAACTCGGGCTCGTTCTTCTTCTTCGAGATGAGCCGGACGATGTCCTCGTTGAGGCCGGGCGGCGCCTGGTCGTCCTCGATGGAGGTGACGAACCCGTGCGGATACTCCCGGCGGGTGAGGTCGTCGAGCAGGTCGGTCGAGGACACGGTGCGCTCCTGATGGGCCACGCGTGGCGCGGCGCGCCACGACGAGTCGAGGCACACCGCGGGCGGGCGACATCTGAAACTATACTAAACGGTATGGATTGCCGCCAAGACCCAAGTCAGCGCGCTGACGACGAGCGGACCACCGGCAGCGGGGTGGGCGCCGGAGGGGCGTGGGCGGCGGCGAGGTCGGAGAGCATCGTCCGGTCGAGGACCGAGTGGACGAGGCCGTCGACCCGCCCCCAGAGCGAGCGGATCGAGCAGTCGGTCGAGTGGACGCACGAGGCGTCGTTGCCCGGGTGGCGGGCGCAGAACTCGGGCGTGTAGAGGCGGCCGCCCAGGGCCACGAGCACCTCGCCCACGCTGACCTCGGCGGCCGGGCGCGTGAGGCGGTAGCCGCCCTTCTGGCCGCGCGTGGCGTCGACGAGCCCGGCGGTGCGCAGGGTGCGCAGGAGCTTGGCCACGTAGGCGGGCGTGAGCGACTCCGCCTCGGCGATCTCGGCCATGCTCAGGCTCTCGGCCGGCGTCGGCGCGCGACGGGCGAGCTGCAGCATGCAGCGCAGGCCGTACTCCTCCTGGGCGGTGAACCTCACGGGTCCCATGCTAACCGACGGGCGCGGGCGCGCGCGCCGGGTGACCTCGAAGGCCCTTGACGGCCGCTGACGGACTGCGGAAGGTGCTCGGCTCCCCGGAGGAAGCCCATGCCCACGACCCTGATCACCGGCGCCAACCGCGGCCTCGGCCTCGAGTTCGTCCGCCAGTACGCCGAGGCCGGCTGGCGGGTGCTGGCCTGCTGCCGCGACCCGAAGGCGGCCGCCGACCTGACCGACCTGGCGGGCGGCTCGGGGGGCCGCGTGACGGTGCACGCGCTCGACGTGACCGACCCGGCCCGGGCCGCGGCGCTCGCGGCGGAGCTGGACGGCGAGGCGATCGACCTCCTGCTGAACAACGCCGGCGTCTACGAGCGCGAGGGGCCGCTGGGGCAGCTCGACCTCGCCGCCTGGGAGCGCTCGTTCCGCGTCAACACGCTTGCACCGATCCAGCTCTCCGCGGCGCTCGTCGAGCACGTGGCCCGCAGCCAGGGCAAGCGCATCGTGAACGTCACCAGCCTCATGGGCAGCATCGGCGACAACCAGAGCGGCGGCAGCTACGCCTACCGCAGCAGCAAGGCCGCGCTGAACATGGCGACGGTGTGCCTGGCCAAGGACCTGCGCCCGCGCGGGATCACCTGCCTGCTCCTGCACCCCGGCTGGGTGAAGACCGACATGGGCGGCCCGGATGCGCCGGTGGACGTGCCGACCAGCGTCGCGGGCCTGGCCAACGTCATCGCGAAGCGCGCCGGCACGAAGAAGCACGCTTTCGTCGATTTCGAAGGCGCCGATCTGGCTTGGTGAATCCGATGCCCTCAAAATTCTTCGATAGCTTCCTGGAGGAGCTCGAGGCGCGCACGGCGATCGAGGATTGCCTCATGCGCTTCGCGCGCGCGGTGGACCGGCAGGATTGGGTCTTGGCGCGCACGCTCTATCACGACGGCGCCTTCGACGATCATGGCTTCTTCAAGGGCGATGCCGACGCGTTACTGGCGCACGTCAAGAAGCTGCACGAGCACCAAGACCACTCGATGCACTTCAATACGAACGTGATGATCGAGTTCAGCTCCAAAGAAAGTGCC
Organism: Burkholderiales bacterium; assembly: GCA_026125625.1. Taxonomy (GTDB): domain Bacteria; phylum Pseudomonadota; class Gammaproteobacteria; order Burkholderiales; family SHXO01; genus SHXO01. The sequence continues at coordinate 15,228 of JAHCKU010000029.1, forward strand.
TTCGTCGAAACCTACGTGCTGGTTCTCCAGCGCTTCCGGCCGGGTGCACCCAACGTGCCTGCCGGCAGCCAAGGCCTGCGCAATTTCGCCTCGGCCCGCTATCTCGACCGCTTCGAAAAGCGCAACGGCGATTGGCGCGTCGTCCATCGCACGCTGGTCTTCGGCGATATCGAGGCGGCGCCCATGACGGCGCCGCACAAATTCCCGCCCGGCTTCGTCGAGCAGACCCACGGCATGGACGACCCGCTTTACAAGCTGCCGCGGAAGTAGCGTCCACAGGCGGGGATAGGCTCGGGGATACCGGACGTTCCGGCGACCTGGCCTGCGATTTTGTTGCCGCCGGAGGGATTTGTCTCGCGCACCGTTCGTTCTCCCAAGTCGCGTCCAGCTGTAACCTCGGCGCGAGCCAATGTCCTGGCCTCGCCGGCCATCCGGGGAACGATGCTCGAAACCCACGGTGATCTGCTCCCGCCGCCCCACGCGCCGGGGTCCAGCCGCGACTATCTCCGCGCCGCAACGCAGCCCCAGCACCGGAACGTCGATAGCCGCTTCGGCGCGCTGCTCGGACAGAGCGAGGCCGGCTATGCGCATTTCCTCGAGGCTTCGGCCGAGGGGGTGTTTCCGCTCGAGCAGGCGCTGGCCGATGCCGGGGTGGCCATGATCTTCCCCGATTGGCCCCGTCGAGTGCGCTCACCCGCCTTGGCGGCCGATCTCGCTGATCTCGGCGCGTCGGAGCCGGTGCCGGCCGATCCGCCGGAGATTCGTGGGGAGGCGTGCATCTTCGGCGTTCTCTACGTGCTCGAAGGATCGCGGCTCGGTGCATCCATGCTCATGAAGCAGATCGCGTTGCATCCCAGTGCCCGCGTTCGCGGC
>JAHCKU010000290.1 GCA_026125625.1 Burkholderiales bacterium
GCTGCGGAAAGCGTGTCCCGACGTTGACGTCGGAGACCACGTCGATGCGCGAGCCGACCACCAGCGCCAGATCAGCCTGTCCGAGCAGTTCGTCGTACAGGTTGAAGCGCCCCCATCCGTCGCCCAGTGCCAGGGGATGTCGCTCGGAGATCGCGCCCTTGGCGTACACACTGGTGACCACCGGGGCGCCGAGCTGCTCGGCCACGCGCACCAGCGCAGCGCCGGCCTCTCCGCTCGTCACGCCGCCGCCAACATAGATGAATGGGCGCTGCGCCGATTGCAGCGCCTCGGCGGCCTGCGTGATGGCCTCGGGATTCCCCGCCGGGCGGCGATAGCGCTCTGGCGGCGAGACTTCGACCTCGGCCTCGCCGGTCTGCACATCCATCGGCACCTCGATATAGGCCGGACGCGGCCGTGCGCAGCGCATGACGCGCATGGCCTCGCGCACCACCCGCGGGACGTCGGCCACCGTCGTCGCACGCGTGGCGTAACCGCAGACCGACCCCGCGACGTTCACCGAATTCGCCAGCTCATGGAAGTGGCCACCCTCGCGCTCGAGTTGCGCCAGACTGTTCTGGCCCCCGAACACCAGCATCGGCGCCGACTCCGAGTACGCCATGCCCATGCCGGTCAGCGCGTTGGTCAGCCCCGGGCCAGGTACCACGAAACAGGCGGCGATCTTTCCGGAGGCACGTGCATAGCCGGCCGCCATGAGCGAAGCACCCTGCTCGTGGCGCACCGTCACCACCCTGAACGCCGGATCGTCGAACACCCCGTCGAACAGCGGACAGTCGTGCGTCCCGACGATGCCGAAGATGTGGTCGATCCCCTCGGCTTTCAGCGCCATGGCGACCGCACGGCCGCCGCTTATGCGTTGCATGATTTTTCTCCTCCTCGATCCGGCGCGGCCTGTGCCGGCGGCCGCCTTGTGGCTATTCGGTCCATCGGATGCGCCTGCGCACGATGTGCTGCATGCGCATCTTAACCGGTAGAGAAAATCCGGGCGGAAACAGCGCCTAGTTCGAATCGGAACACCGAATCGGGCGAACGTTCGGGCACACCGCTGCTCACGGGCGATCACGACCACCGCCGTCGAGGGCGGCGGCGGGAGATACTCTATGTACCACCAGGAATCGCTCCCAGGGTATTGCGGAGTCTGACACTGTCGCAATCGCCCTCTCACGAGTAGCGTTCAACCGGATCCTGCGCGGCACTCCGCGCAGGATCCGGTTGCGGCCGCATTTCGGCCGTTCACTGCTCACAACATAAATTCATATACGGAGGAGATCCACATGCGCAATTACTTGCGTATGCGCGAGGCTGCCGTCATCCTCGCCTGCTGCGCCTCCGGCGCAGCTACTGCCGCAGAGGTGAAGAGCATTCAGAACGCGGTAGCCGGCGATTGGCCCAGCTACCATCGCACGTACGACGCCCATCGCTACAGTCCGCTGGACCAGATCAACAAGGGCAACGTCCATCGCCTCAACGTGGCCTGGACGCATCAGGCAGGAGAAATCACCCAGGGTCTGCAATCCACGCCGATCGTGATCGACGGCATCATCTACTACTCGAGCAACTTCAACCGCGTCTTCGCACTCGACGGCCGCACCGGCGAACAGCTCTGGCACTTCTACCCGAAGCTCAAGGATGGCGCCGAAATGCTGCCCACCGCACCCACCAGCCGCGGGGTCACGGTCGCCAACGGTCTGGTGTATCTGGGCACGATGGACGGACGCGCCATCGCGCTGGATCAGAAGAGCGGCAAGCAGGTGTGGGAGACCGAGCTGGTCGATACCCTGAAGTGCGGCTGCATGTTCACCTCACCGCCACTGGCCGTCAAGGACAAGCTGATCTACGGCTCCACCCAGGGCGGGATTCCCGCGCGCGGCGGCGGCATCTTCGGTGTCGACCAGAAGACCGGAAAGAAGCTCTGGTACTTCGACCCGGTCAAGGAAGGCGAGGAGCACTGGGGCATGAACGATTTCGGCGAGCCGAGCTCGAAGTACGCCGGCGTCGGCGCATGGCACGTCGGCAGCTACGACGCCGAGCTGGATCTGGTCTACTACGGCACGTCCAATCCCACCCCGTGGTTCGACTGGGCACCGCACACCGAAGGTCCGGATGGTCACTTCCGCAAGAGCGGCGTGGGCTCCCGCCCAGGCGACAACCTGTATAGCTCATCAGTGCTCGCACTGCGGCCGGATACCGGTGAGCTGGTGTGGCACTTCCAGGAGAATCCGCACGACGACTGGGACTTCGATGCCGCGCTCGGCGAGTTCGTCTTCATCGACAAGGACGATCGCAAGCTGATGCTGCACATGGGCAAGAACGGATTCGTCTACCTCTATGATCGGACCAACGGCAAGATCGAGAACGTCTGGACCATCAACAAGCACGTCACGTTCGTCAAGACCATCGATCCCAAGACCGGCGAGCTGATCGGCCGCAATCCGCCGGTGATGGACAAGGACAACACCTTCTGCCCGTCGATGCTGGGTGGGCGCAGCTGGAACGCGGGTTCCTACAACCCGGAAACGGGCGTGTGGTTCAACTCGCGGCAGGAGATGTGCGAGGTCGCGAAGACGCGTCAGGAGCGGCCCTCGCTCGATCCACTGCCCGGCTGGTATGCCGGCGCCGATCTGAAGTGGATCCATCCGCCGGGAGATCAGGCGCACGGCGCGCTGGATGCCTGGGACCCGCTCACCGGCAAGAAGAAGTGGTCGGTGATCGATAAATATCCACGCATCTCCACGGTGCTGTCGACCAAAGGCAATGTGGTATTCAGCGGTGACATGCGCGGCTATATCTACGCCTACAGCGCCGATACCGGCAAGGAGCTGTGGAAGTTCAACATGGGCTCCGCCTCGCGCGGCGGCATCGTCACCTACACGGCCGGTGGCGAGCAGTACATCCTGGTGCCGAGCGGAATCGGGTCAGCCGCCCAGGCAGTCATTTCGGACATCTACCCCGAAGTGGCCGAGTTTCCGTCGGGCGCAACCCTGTTTGCATTCAAGCTCTCGCGCTAGTCGACAGACGCGTCGCTGAGCTTCACTCGAGCGGGGGATCTTCGGATCCCCCGCTTTATTTTCTGTCGCTGTCAGCCGAACGGCCTCGTGTTCGTTTGCAGCAAAATGCCGATCACTTCCACCAATCCCGGTCTGGGCGGGAATTATTCCCTTTATGGGATGGATGAACGGGCCGGATACTCCCAGACCCGTCGTCGTGGAGGAACTCATGGAAAAACTACAGTCACGACCGTGCAATCCGTTCGAGGTTGCGCGCCCTGCGGGTCCGACGACGTCCTGTCGTGAGTTATGATACGTTGACAGAGTCGTTGTATATAAAGGAACATAGCGAAATCGGCCCGTTCCCCAAGAACGACAGTCGAAGATCAGGAACGAATCTTTCACCAAGGAGGAGACCGTGTTGACACGCAAGTGCCTACTGTTGTCCGCTGTTGCCGCACTGACCATGGCGTCGGTGCCGGCCTATGCCCTCGACGTCAAGCTCGAGGTCGTGGCCGAAGGACTTACCCATCCCTTAATCATGGTTTCGCCACCCGGTGACGACCGCAAGTTCATCGTCGAACAAAGCGGCACCATCAAGATCCTGGGCGCCGACGGCAAGCTGATGGATGGGGACTTCCTCAACATCAAGCACAAGCTGCCACCGCTCAAGTGGGAATTCGACGAGGAAGGCCTGCTGGGTCTTGCCTTCCCGCCGGACTTCAAGAAGACCGGTAAGTTCTACATTTCCTACACCAGCCAGCTGCGCGGTGATGCCGACCTCGGCAAGCAGCTGTGGTATGCCCATACCAACACGGTGTCCGAGATGCGCGTGTCCAAGGACGATCCGAACAAGGCCGATCCGAACTACGAACGGCATGTTCTGCAGATCGACTGGCCGCAGTTCAACCACAACGGAATGTGGATTGCCTTCGGCCCGGATGGCTATCTGTACGTCTCCACGGGTGATGGCGGCTATGCCAACGACTGGGGCATCGGCCACAACGTCACCATCGGCAACGGCCAGGACACGACTTCGCTCAACGGCAAGATGCTGCGCATCGATCTCAACGGCGATCCCTACAACGTGCCGAAAGACAACCCCTTCGCCGGTAACAACGACTACGCACCGGAGATCTGGGCAACCGGATTGCGCAATCCGTGGCGTTGCGCCTTCGACATGGGCGGCAGCAAGGAACTGTTCTGCGGCGACGTAGGCCAGAACAGCTACGAAGAGATAAACATCATCACCAAGGGTGCCAACTACGGCTGGCGTGCCCGGGAAGGCAAGCATTGGTTCGACTACGTCAACCCGAACACCCATCCTTCCTCACCGGTGGCGCCCCACAAGGCTACTGGCTACACCGATCCAATCATCGAGTACAAGAACTGCAGCAACCCGGAGTTCGCTGCCAAGGGTGACTGCGAAGGCATCTCGGTTACGGGTGGCTACGTATATCGTGGTCCGCACAAGGCATGGGACGGCATCTACTTCTTCGGCGATTGGAGCAAGTCCTTCATGGTCGCGGAAGGCGTGCTGTTTGCTGCCAAGAAGTCTGGAAATGCATGGACCAAGGAGAACGTTCGTGTAACCAACATCCCGGGCTTCAACGACTTCATCCTGGGCTTTGGGCAAGACAACCAGGGCAACGTGTACATCATGGGTACGCGGGCTCGTGGTCCGAACGGCGAGCAGGACAAGATCTACAAGATCGTGCCCTGATACGCCTAGAGTCTAGTCGCGCCGCCCGCAGGGGCGGCGGGAGTGCAACCCGAGCCGGGACACCGC
>JAHCKU010000291.1 GCA_026125625.1 Burkholderiales bacterium
GATTCCGGCGCGGGACGACACCTACCACCGGTGTCATGCCGAGCGCAGCGAGACATCTTGCTGTGGAGGCTCGGTTGCCGGATAGACGAACAGCAAGATCCCTCGCCTTCGGCTCGGGATGACAGCTTGAGCTCGGCTTGGGACGACACCTTTGAGTTTGGTGTGGGATGACACCTTCGGATTCGGCTCGGGATGACACCTAGATTTTCAGTTGCGACTTGAACGGCTTCACTGCGCGCGCCTTGGCGTCGTAGAAGGCATCGACGTTGTCGCGCGTGATCAGCGGAGAGGGGAAGACGATCTCCTTCGGCACTTTGGTGCCCTGCAGGATCTTTACCGCCGCATCCACGGCTTCGCTTCCGAACGGCAGGTACTGCCAGGTCGCGCGCATCTGCCCATGATGGATCGCTTCCAGTGCATCGAGCTGGATGCCGTCGTAACCGGTCACCCAGATCTCGTCGTCGCGTCCGGCTTCCCTGATGGCCTTGATCGCACCTAGAGCCATCTCGTCGTTATGGCAGTACACGGCCGAGATATTGCGCGTGGAGTGCAGGATGTCCTCCATCTGGCGCAGCGCCTGCATGCGCTCGTAATTGGCAACCACGTGCTTGACGATCTCGATGCCGGGGTTCTTCGCGATCACCTCTCGCCAGCCGCTGCCGCGCATCTGATTGACCACCGAGCCGGGCTTGCCTTCGATCTGTACCACACGGCCCTTGCCGCCCAGATTGCGCACGAAGTATTCGCCGGCCGAGCGCGCCGTGCCCAGCGTATCGGTGGACAGGTGGCAGGTCCAGTCGACGCTGCCCTTGATGCTGGAGCTGAGCACCACCAGCGGGATGCCCGCTTCATTGATCATCCTGACTGCGGGAGTGATCGCTTCGGCGTAGTAGGTGGAGATGAGGATCGCGTCGCACTTGCGCGTGACCATGTCCTCCAGATCGCGCACCTGCTTTGCCGGGTTGTCGCGCGCATCCGCGAACACCAGCTCAAAGCCCGCGGCCTTCGCCGCCTGCTCCACGCTGCGTCGCTGCGTGACCAGCCACTCGATGGTGGCGAAGCTCATGGAATAGCCCAGGCGCTTGCCCGCCATGGAAGCGGCAGCATTGCCGTATCTGGCGACGAAGGGTGCTGCAAGCAGCACGCCGGACTTCAATACATCCCGGCGTGAGAACCTGCGGTCATGATCGATCATCTTTTCCTCCAGTTCGATGCAGGCGCTGGCAACGGCACGCTGCAGCGCGCCGAGATTGCCGCACCTCAGCGCCTGCGCTGGCGCAATTCGCTGACCACCACGGCGATGACGATTATGGCGCCCTGCAGGACCATCTGCACGAAAGGCGAGACTCCCTTCAGGTTGAGCAGGTTTCCCAGCACCGCGAGGATCAGCACGCCGAGAACCGTGCCGGGAATGCCGCCCACGCCACCGTCGAAGGTGGTGCCGCCGATGAGGGTGGCGGCAATGGCATCCAGCTCGACCAGCTGGCCGGCGTTGGGTTCGGCCACCGTGAGGCGGCTGACCTGGATCACGCTGGCCAGTGCCGCCAGCATGCCGCTGATGACGTACACCAGGATCTTCACGCGCCTGACATTCACGCCGTACAGCCGTGCGGCCTCTTCGTTGGCGCCCACGGCATAGACATGTCGGCCGAAAGACGTTTGCGTCAGCACGAAGACGAACACGATCACCACCGCCGCGGCGATGAGAATCGGGACGGGCACCGGCCCCAGATGGCCGGAGCCGATGGCCTCGAACCACGCCGGTGGATCACGCACGATGATGTTGGCACCGTCGCTGATGATGTATACCAAGCCGCGTCCCGCGATGAGCGTGGCGAGCGTGGCGATGAACGGCTGCAATCCCAGCCAGGCGATGAGCACGCCGTTGACGAGTCCGACAGCGGCTCCCACCGCGAGTGCTGCCACGATCGCTACCCCGGGTTCGAAGGCCGCCACCAGGGCCAGGGTAGCGCCGGCCATGCCCAGGATCGATCCCGCGGACAGATCCACGCCGCGGCTGAGAATCACCAGCGTCATGCCGACTGCGACGATGCACAACACGCTCGCGCCGCGCAGCACGTTCATGATGTTGCGCAGCTCGAGGAAGTCGGGCGAGAGCAGGCTGGCCGCGACGATCAGGGCCAGCAGCGCGAGCACGTTGCTCCAACGCAGCAGCCGATGGCCAAGCGGATTCGGGACAGATTGAAGGCGCGCGCTCGTGTCGATCCGATCCATCGGCTGTTATGTTTCTTTGGTGTTTGGTGTTGTTCCGAGCGGAAGCACAACAGTATCACGTCGCGCACGACCCTTCTTCATGCCATGGCCGCCAGAGTCTTGCGAAAGCGCACCAGGGACATCAGGAACAGGCTGGCCCCGATCAGCGCGAGCGCGATCAGTTGCGGCCACACCACGGCCAACCCTGCGCCCCGAAACAGAATGGCCTGCGCGAGCATGATGAAGTGGGTGTTCGGAGCGGCCAGCATGATGAACCGCACCAGCTCGGGCATGCTTTCGCGCGGGGTCATGCCCCCTGACAGAATCTCCAGCGGCAGCAGGACGAGCAGCAGCAGCAGGCCGAACTGCGGCATCGAGCGAGCGATGGTGGCCAGAAAGATTCCCAACGAAGTCGTGGCGAACAGATGCAGCGCCGCGCCGGTCAGGAACAGGGCGATCGACCCTTCGATCGGCACCGAGAGCAACCCTTGCACCACCAGCACCAGCGACAGCGAGGACGCGACCAGCACCACCAAGACCATCGCCCATACCTTGCTGCTCATGATCTCGAACGGCGTCACCGGCATCGCCAGCAGATGCTCCACCGTTCCATGCTCGCGTTCGCGGATCAGCGCGGCGCCGGTGAGCACGATGGACAGCATGGTGATGTTGCCGATGACTTCCGTCACCGCTCCGAACCAGGACTGGTTCAGTTCCGGATTGAAGCGCGCCCGCAGCGCGAGATCGACCGCAGGTGCGGCCGCTGCCCGATGGCCTTGCAGGAAGGTGTTCACTTCTCCGGCCACGATGGACTGGATGTAGCCGCTGCCGGTGAAGGCCTGGCTCATGCGCGTGGCGTCGACGTTGAGCTGGAGCGCCGGACTGCGTCCAGCAAGCACGTCGCGCTGGAACATGGACGGTATATGCAGCGCGAAGGTGTCGACGCCGGCGTCCATGCGCGCATCCATCGCCGACGGCGCGATGAATACCGGCGGCAGGAAGTAGGGCGGATAGAAGGCATCGGCGATGCGCGCGGAAAGCTGCGATCGATCCTCGTCGACGATGGCGATCGGCGCCTTGTGCAGCGTTTCCGGCATGGCCGTGGCCGCGGTGTAGATCGCGAAACTGAAGGCGTACACGATGAACACGCCCATCATCCAGTCGTGCCGCAGGCTGCGAAACTCCTTGATGCCCAGGTGCAGGATGTTGGCTGCGCGCATCTCAGCGCTCCTGCTTCCTGAGCAGCACCGCGCCGATGCCGATGAGCACCGGCACGGCGATCAGCAGGGGAACGAAGGACCGATCCAGGTCGGCGAAACCGAGTCCCTTGGAGAAGGTGCCGCGCGCGATGGTGAGGAAGTGCGTGGTCGGATAGACGCTGCCGATCAGCGCACCCGCGCCTTCCAGCGATGACACCGGGTCGATCATCCCGGAGAACTGGACCGCCGGCAGGATGGTCAGCAATGCGGTGCCGAACAGGGCGGCGACCTGGCTGCGCACGAACGTCGACATCACCAGGCCCAGGGCAGTGGCCGCGATCACATACAGCAGCGCGGCGGCGACCAAGGTCGGAAAGCTGCCCTTGACCGGCACGCCGAACACAAAGACGGCGAGTGCGACCAGCAGCAGGAAGCTCATCATTGCCAGCACGACGTAAGGGATCTGCTTGCCGAGCAGGAATTCCAGCCGGGTGACCGGGGTGACGTAGAGATTGACGATGGATCCCAGCTCCTTTTCCCGCACCACCGACAGCGCGGTCAGGATCGCCGGGATCAGCATCAACAGAATGGGAATGACCGCCGGCACCATCGCCGGCAGGCTTTCCACGTCCGGGTTGTAGCGAAACCGTGTCTCGATGCTGAACTGAGGCGTCGTCAGCGCCGATCCGTAGAGTTCGCGTGCCCGGGTAGACAGCCAATGCTGGTGCATGCCCTGAACGTAGCCGCGCACGGTTTCGGCGCGCTGTGGCATGGCGCCGTCGATCCAGGCGCCGATCTGCACCGGGGTGCCGCGCGCAAGGTCGCGGGCGAAACCGGATGGAATTTCGATCGCCAGGCTCAACTCGCCCGAGCGCATGCGTCGATCGAGGTCGGCGTAGTCACGGATCGGTGGATGCTCGATGAAATAGCGCGAGCCCGACAGATCGAGTACGTAGCTGCGGCTGGTGCCGGTCTGATCGCGATCGAGCACGGCGAACGACAAGGCCTCCACGTCCATGTTGATGCCGTAGCCCAGCACCAGCATCAGCAGCAGGCTGCCCAACCCGGCGAGGGTCAGGCGGATCGGATCACGGCGCAGCTCCAGCGCCTCGCGCCGGCTGTAGCCGAGCAGGCGGCGCAGATCGAAAAACTTCCGTGGCGCCTGCGTGGTCGGCACGGCTGCAGTCGTGGTCGGAGCCGAAGGCGGGGACGGGGTCGTATCCTTGTCGACCACCTCCTCCAGATAGTCGACGAAGGCTTCCTCCAGCGTGCTCACGCCGCGGCTGGCGATGATCTGCGCCGGCGTATCGCTCACCAGGACCTTGCCGGCGTGCATTAGCGAAATGCGATCGCAGCGCTCCGCCTCGTTCAT
>JAHCKU010000292.1 GCA_026125625.1 Burkholderiales bacterium
CACCGTCTCCGGCATGGGCGCGGGCGTCGGGCGCAAGGCTTCGTCGAGCACGAAATAGACGGCATCCTCGCCGGTGGTGGACACCATCAGCATGCGCAATCCCGGCCGTGCCACCTTGGGATCGAAACCGGCCACGATCGACAACGGATCGCTGATGTCCGTACCGCCCCAGCCGGTGCCGGGATTGGCCACCTGGAAATAGCGTCCCGGCGTGGATTTGCGCCCCTTGATGCGGATGCCCGATGCCGGCATGTCGAGGAAGCGTCCGGCCTGATGCTCGGTGAGCACGCCGGTGATGTGCTCGTCCACCACCACCACTTCGTCCACGTGTCCATGCCACTGCCTGGCGAAGATACCGATGGCGGCCGAGCCGCAACCCACGCGCATGCGCCGCTCCTCGACACCGTCGACCACCGGCGGGCGACCGGCCTGCACGATGACCTCGGCCCCACCTTCGATGCGCAGCTCGACCGGCTTGCGATTGCCCAGGTCCATCATCATGTCGCAGGTGACGCGGCCCTCCTTCCTGCTGCCGCCGGTCAGGTGGTGCACACCGCCGAGCGAGAGCATCTGCGAACCGTACTCGATAGTGGTCACGTGCCCGACCGCCTCGCCGCGGTGCCGCACCGTCGCCTGCTCCGGGCCGAGGTGGCGGTCGGTGTCGATCTTCACCTTGACGCCGCAGTAGCTGAAGATGCCCTCGGTGACCACCGTCACCATGTCGACGTTCTCGTACCGCGACGACACGATGAACGGTGCCGGCTTGTAGTCGGGATAGGTCGTGCCGGAACCCACACCGGAGACGAATACCGGTGCATCCGGCACCACACCGCCATCCCAGTCGGGACGATCGAGGAAGCCGGTCACCTCGCCTGCCTCGGCGGTGACCTTGGTGAACAGCACCATCGGATCGATGCGCGTGAGCTTGCCGCCGAAATTACCCCAGCGGTCGCATGCGCCGGTGCGCCCCTCGCTGATCATGCACAGCACGGGACAGGCGTCGCAGCGGATCCTGGCGTCACTCATGCTGTCGACTCAAGATCCTTGAACGCGAAGCATTGCCGCGCGCAGCCGATCGGGCGTGACCGGCAGATGCGTGATGCGCACGCCGGTGGCATGGCGGATGGCGTTGGTGATGGCCGGCGCGGTCGGGATCAGTGCCGGCTCGCCAACGCCCTTGGCACCGTACGGACCGAGCGGCTCGTGCTCTTCGATGATGTGCACCACGATCGGCGGGACGTCGCCGACGGTGGGGATCAGGTAGTCGTGCAGGTTGTCGGTGCGCCCGCTCACATATTCCTCCATCAGTGCCATGCCGATACCCTGCGCGATGCCGCCATGGATCTGACCTTCCACCTGCGTGGGATTGATCGCGTGGCCGACATCGTGCGCGGCAGTGACGTGCAGCACCTTCACCGTGCCCAGCTCGAGATCGACCTCGACCTCCGCGATCTGTGCGCCGAAAGCGTAGGTGGCGTACGGCACGCCCTGACCATCGGCGTCGAGCGGCGTGGTGGGCGGATCGAAGCTGCCCTCACCCACGGCGATGTCGCCGTTGACATCGGCCGGCAGCGTGGCGAGGTCGAGTGATCGCGTGCGTTCGCCATCGCACGCGGTCAGTCGCGTTCCTTCCAGCTGCAGCTCGGCTTGTGCGCCTGCACCCAGCAGTTGCAGCAGCCGTGCGCGCAGCGCGGTGCCGGCCCGCTTCGCCGCATTGCCGGATACGAAAGTCTGGCGCGAGGCGGAGGACTTGCCGGCATCGGCAGTGACATCGGTATCGCCCATGACCTGATCGAACAGTGCCAGCGGCAAACCGAGCGCATCCGCACAGATCTGCGGCAGGACCGTGCTCGAACCCTGGCCGATGTCGACGGCGCCGTTGTACAGGAACACGCGGCCAGAGCGGCGCAGGGCCACACGCAGGGTGGAAGGGTTGGCGATGACGGTGTTGCCGATGCCGTACCACATGCAGGCGATGCCCACCCCTCGCCGCAGCACACCGCCGCGGCTGCGCTGCGCTGCGTTGAAGCTCGCCGTGCGCGTCAGCCCCGCCTGCCATGCCGGTTGCAGGCGGTTCAGGCATTGTGCGAGACCGGCGCTGGCGTGCAGCACCTGGCCAGTGGCGGTCGCCTCGCCCGGACCGATGGCGTTGCGCAGGCGCAGCTCGAGCGCATCGAGTCCCACCTGCTGGGCAAGATCGTCCAGCAGCGTCTCGTGCACGAAGGTCGATTGCGGCACACCGAAACCGCGGAAGGCACCGCCGATCGGGCCATTGGTGTATACCGCGCGCGTGAGCGCACGCACGTTCGGCACCCGGTACGGCCCGCAGGCGTGGATCGGCACGCGATTGGCCACCGTGCTGCCCCACGAGGCATAGGCACCAGTGTCGAAGTCGCCGAGAAAGTCGGCAGCCAGCAGCCGACCCTGCGCGTCGCAGGCGAAGCGCACGTGCATGCGGCCCGGATGACGTTTGGTGGTGGAGCGCATCGACTCCGACCGGGTGTAGACGATGCGCACCGCCCGTCGCAGCTTCCATGCGGCGAGCGCCAGCAGCGGCTGGACGGAAACGTCGAGCTTGCCGCCGAAGCCACCGCCGATGGCCGAAGGCACGATGTGCACCTGCGCCGGATCGAGCACGAGAACGCGTGCGACCTCGTCACGATCCATGTACGGGGTCTGGGTACAGGCGAAGATGCGAACGCGATCGCGCCCGTCTGCACCCGGGATGCGCATTGCGTAGCCCGCCTCCGGCTCGATGTAGGCGTGCTCGACATGGCTGGTGGTGAACTCACCCTCGGCCACGTGGGCGGCCGTGCGCAGCGCCGCATCCACGTCGCCTTTGACCACGCGCCCGCGGATCAGTACGTTGTCCGGCGCGAAGTCATGCAGCGGCGTATCGGTAACCGTCAGGGCGCGATCCAGGTCGAGCACCGGTGTCTGCACCGTCCATTCGATCGGCATCGCTTCCTCACGCACCGCCAGCACCGCCTCCCGCGTGCCGACCAGCGCCAGCACCGCCTCGCCGGCGAAGCGCACCTGTCCATCGGCCAGCACCGGCTGATCCTTCGCCTGCTCGAACACGCCGAAGCTGTTGCACGGCACGTCGGCCGCGCTCAGAACATCGACCACGCCAGGATGTCCGGCGATCCAGGCAGACAGATCGCCGATGCGAAAGCGCGCACGTGCATGCGGCGAGCGGATTACGCGCAGCCACAAGGCATCGGCTGGCGCCTCGTCGGCGGCGAATCGCTCGCATCCGTCGAGCCTGGCCATGCCGTCGAGCCTGGGCACCCGAGTACCCACCGCGCCGCCACACGGCGCAGTGGTCGCGGCCACCGGCCCCCGCGCCGCCGCCAGCACCGCCTCGATGATCTTGCGGTAGCCGGTGCAGCGGCAGAGCGTGCCGCCGATCGCGTCCAGGACGTCCTGGCGCGACGGCGCCGATTGGCGGCGCAGCAGGTCGGCCGCCGACATCAGCATGCCCGGCGTACAGATGCCGCACTGCGCCGCGCCGTGCTTGAGGAACGCTTCTTGGAGCCGCGTGAGTTGGCCGTTCTCGGCGAGGCCCTCCACCGTCGTCACCGCACGGCCGGCGGCTTGGGCGGCGGGCACGAGGCAGCCGCACACCTGCTTGCCGTCGAGCAGAACCGTGCAGGCGCCGCAATCGCCGGCGTCGCAGCCGATCTTGGTGCCGGTGAGGCCGAGGGCGTCACGCAATACATGCGCGAGCCGCGCCGCGGGAGGAACGTGGACCGAGACTGGCTTCCCGTTGACGGTGAAAGCGATGGCCTGGGTCATCACCGTCATGTGCGTTTGCCCTCGATGCCGGCGCGCATCGCGCCGCCGATTTCCGCGAGGCCCCGTTTGACGAGCGTGAATGCTGCATCGATGCGGTAGGCGGCAGAACCGCGGACATCGTCGATGGGCGAAATCACTTGCGCCAGGTGTTCCGGCACTATGAGCGCCGCGATGCCGGCATCGATCGGCTGCCCAATCAGCGCTAATTCCGTGGCAAGCAAACGCTGCGCTGCCGCCGAGCACGCACCCACGGCCACGCGCGCGCGGAAGAGTTGCCCGCGCGTGTCCGGCTCGATGGCGATGGCCACCATCACGATGGAGATGACGAGATAGCGACGCGCGCCGAGTTTGAGGAACAGGCTCGATGTGCTGGGCCTCGGCTTGGGCACGCGCAGCGAGGTCACGAGTTCGTCGGCCGCGCGCAACGTCTTGCGATTGCCGGTGACGAAATCGCGCAGCGGCACCGCGCGCTCGCCGCGTGCGGAGGCCAGTTCTACCACGGCGTCCATCGCCAGCAGCGGCGGCACGCCGTCGGCGGCGGGCGAGGCGTTGCAGAGATTTCCGACGATCGTGCCGGCGTTCTGGATTTGCACGCCGCCCACTTCGCGCGCGGCTTGCTTCAAGGCATCGAAGCAGGGCGGCAGTTTCGCCGCCGCGATATCCGACCACGTGGTGAGGGCGCCGATGCGCCAGAAATCGGCGTGTTCGTCGATGCCGGCGAGGGGCAGGGCGGTGATGTCGAGGATGTCTTCGTCGATCGTGCGGCCGACGCGGGCTGGATAGAAATCGGTGCCGCCGGCCAGAATCGCGCGAGGGGCCGCGCCGAGCGCGCCCAGCGCATCTTTCAACTCGGTCGGGCGCAGATAGCTGCCCATCTCGCCGATGCACCTCCCACAGTGCGCCGTATGAGGACCGTCCGATGCGCTCCGAATTCCCCTTGAGGCGCACCGGGTGATTGTTCGTGTACGAACG
>JAHCKU010000293.1 GCA_026125625.1 Burkholderiales bacterium
AACTTCTCGAGATCAGGATCAGCGCTCGCTCACCTGTCGGCGTTTCTACTTGACTAATACATCTCAAGCACGCCACTCGATCGTCATCGATCGGCCGGGTTGCAGTAGGCGCACCAGTTCCATGCCGTGTGTCGGGCCACCGCGGCGTTTTTGCAGCACCCAGCGTGGCACCTGCATAACATCCAGCTGATTGGCCAGGCAATGTAGATCGTCCAGGGATAGAGCAGCATCGACAGTCGTGCGCACCTCGTATTCAACGCCGCTGTCGATCAGGGCAAGCAAGGATTCGCGCGCGTGCGTGCCCGCCTCGACACCGGTGATTGCCGCGTAGCGGTCGAACGGTGCCTTGATGTCGAAACCGACCCAATCGACATGCGGCAATACCGCGCGCATGCGCGCAGCGCTGCCGCCTCCGGTGTGCAGTGCGACGGCGAATCCCGCCTCCTTGATGGCCCGTACGGCCGGACCCAGCGCTCGCTGCCACAGAGGTTCGCCACCGCTGAACACGATGCCTTCGAGCAGGCCGCGTCGCGAGGCGACGAAGTCGAGCACCGATTGCCACGGCACGCCCGCCGCCTCACGCGGCTGCAGATGCGGATTGTGGCAATAGCCGCAGCGCCAAGGGCAGCCCTGGCAGAACAGCACTGCGGCCAGCCGCCCTGGGAAATCGATGGTAGTGAATGGCGTCACGCCACCCACCACCAACTCTTCAGCAATGGGTTCCGTAATTCTCTTCGACGCGGGTTTCGCTGAAATGCACACGCTCTGCGTGTTCGCCTTTCTTGCCGGGATTGAACTCGGATACCGGCCGGTGGTAGCCCATGACGCGCGTCCAGACTTCGCAGCGAGTGCGCTCGTCGTCACTCAGGGTGGAGCGGTCGTTCTCCATGATGGCTCTCCTCTATGCGCACCCCGATCCATGCTCACCTGAGGTGCAGGTTGTTTTGCGTGCGAGGATTTCCTCGTCGCACACGGGACAGAACTCGTGCTCGCCGGCCAGGTAGCCGTGATGCGGACACACTGAAAAAGTCGGCGTGATGGTGAGATAAGGCAGGCGATAGCGTTCCAGCGCCGTGCGCACCAGCTTCATGCAGGCTTGCGGCGTGGAGATGCGCTCGCTCATGTACAGGTGCAGGACCGTGCCGCCGGTGTAGCGCGTCTGCAGTTCGTCCTGTCGCGCCAGCGCCTCGAACGGATCGTCGGTGAAACCCACGGGCAGCTGACTGCTGTTGGTGTAATACGGATTGCTGTCGGTGCCGGCGTGCAGGATTCCGGGATAGCGTGCGCGGTCTTCCTTGGCGAAGCGATAGGTCGCCCCTTCGGCAGGCGTGGCTTCGAGGTTGTAGAGATGCCCGGTTTCCTCCTGGTAGCCGCGCAGCCTTTCCCGCAGGTGGTCGAGCAGACGCAGCGCCATGGCATGACCTTCCGGCGCACAGATGTCGTAGGCATCGCCGCTGAAATTGCGGATCATTTCATTCATGCCGTTCACGCCGATGGTGGAGAAATGATTGCGCAAGGTGCCCAGGTAGCGACGGGTATAGGGAAAGAGGCCGCCGTCCATGAGCCGCTGCACGGTCTTGCGCTTGATCTCCAGGCTCTGCTTCGCCATGTCGGCCAGCCGGTCGAGGCGCGCGTACAGCGCCCGCTCGTCGCCGGCGTGGGCGTAACCCAGGCGTGCGCAATTGATGGTGACCACGCCCACCGAGCCCGTCTGCTCGGCCGAACCGAACAGGCCGTTGCCGCGCTTGAGCAGCTCGCGCACGTCCAGCTGCAGGCGGCAGCACATCGAGCGCACCATGCCGGGCGAGAGATCGGAATTGATGAAGTTCTGGAAATACGGCAGCCCATAGCGCGCAGTCATGGCGAACAGCCGCATGGCGTTTGGTGATTCCCAGGGAAAGTCCTTCGTGATGTTGTAAGTGGGAATCGGGAAGGTGAAGACACGGCCCTTTGCGTCGCCCGTGCTCATCACTTCGATGTAGGCACGGTTGATCAGGTCCATCTCTTCCTGCAGCTCGCCGTAGGTGAACGGCATCTCCTCCCCGCCAATGTAGGGAATCTGCTCGCGCAGATCCTCGGGGCAGACCCAGTCGAAAGTCAGGTTGGTGAAGGGCGTCTGCGTGCCCCAGCGCGAAGGCACGTTGAGGTTGTAGACGAACTCCTGGATCGCCTGGCGTACCTGCTCGTAGGAGAGCTTCTCTTTGCGCACATAGGGCGCGAGATAGGTGTCGAAAGAGCTGAAAGCCTGCGCACCGGCCCATTCGTTCTGCAAGGTGCCGAGGAAATTGACCGCCTGACCCAGCGCGGTGCTCAGGCGCCGCGGCGGATTCGCTTCGATCTTGCCCGGTACGCCGTTGAATCCTTCCAGCAGAAGCTGGCGCAGGGACCAGCCTGCGCAATAGCCGGTCAGCATGTCCAGATCATGGATATGGAAATCGGCATCGCGGTGCGCCTGGCCGATTTCGGACGGATAGACGTGCGACAGCCAGTAGTTGGCGACGACCTTGCCCGAAACGTTGAGGATCAGGCCGCCCAGGGAATAACCCTGGTTGGCGTTTGCCTGCACGCGCCAATCGAGACGGTTCAGATACTCGTTGATCGAAGCCGCGACGTCGACGGCCGCGCGGCGATCCTCGCGCAGGCGCGCACGCGAGGCACGGTAGGCGATGTAGGCACGCGCGGTGTCCAGATGATTTCCGACGATCAGGCTTTGCTCGACGACGTCCTGCACCTGCTCGACCGTGGGCGTGCGCTCGGCGAAGCGGTGGCGCAGCACCTTCAGCGCCTGTGCTGCCAGCAGGCGCGCCTCCTCCTCGCCGTATTGACCGGTGGCCTCTCCGGCACGGCGTATCGCGGAGACGATCTTCTCCACATCGAACGGGACGCGGGTTCCGTCGCGCTTCAGGATTGCCGCGGGCAGCGGGGACGGACGAAGCTTTGTCGCAACTACGGCGGGCGCGGAATCGACCAAGACGGTTCTCCGGTCATGCAATTGCCGCGGCATCTTAAAGGGTGCCGAGCAGTGTTTGCACTCGATCCGGACTACAACGAACGCACCGATCGCGATTTCTTTGATGCAGGTTAAAAGCGCAGCGGAAGGCTGCCCGGCATCATGAACATGAATTCCAATTGGATCGTCAGCGTGGAGCGCGCGGGCGATGATGACCTCGCACCATTCAATTTAAATGAACTTTTGCTACGAGACTGCATGAGCGTCGATGACGATGCACTGAAAACCGATCTTCCGCTGCTGCGCATCAAGGATCGCGAACTGCTACCTATCGTGCAGGGCGGCATGGGCGTGGGCGTGTCCGCCCACAAGCTCGCTGGAGCAGTGGCGCGCCAGGGTGCCGTCGGAACGCTATCCAGTGTCGACTTGCGCCGCCATCACGAGGATCTGATGGCCCAAACCGCGAAATGCCGCGACAAGGAGCAGGTCGATGCGGTAAATCTGCAGGCGCTGGACCGTGAAGTGAAGGCCGCGCTCGAAGCTGCAAAAGGGCGCGGCATGATCGCGGTGAACATCATGCGCGCCGTATCGGAATATGCCGACTACGTGCGCCAGGCCTGCAAAAGCGGCGCGCAGGCGATCGTCGTGGGGGCTGGGCTGCCGCTGGATCTGCCCGATCTTACGGCCGAGCATCCCAGGGTTGCACTGATTCCGATTCTTTCCGATGCGCGCGGCGTGGCGGTGATGCTGCGCAAATGGATACGCAAGAACCGCCTGCCCGACGCGATCGTGATCGAGCATCCGGGCCATGCAGGCGGCCACCTCGGCGCCGCAAAGCCGAGCGACGTGCATGATCCGCGCTTCGAATTCGAGCACGTCATGGAAGGATGCTTCAAGCTGTTCGACGAGCTGGGCTTGAAGCGCGAACAGATACCGCTGATCGCTGCCGGCGGCATCAACAGCCCGCAGCGCTTGCGTGAGCTGATCGCGCTGGGTGCCTCGGGTGTGCAGCTCGGTACCGCTTTCGCGGTGACTATCGAAGGGGATGCCCATCCGAATTTCAAGCGCGTGCTGGCCGAAGCCAAGAAAGAGGACATCGTCGAATTCATGAGCGTTGCCGGGCTGCCGGCGCGGGCGGTCAAAACGCCGTGGCTCGAACAATATCTGAAGCGATTGCCCAGGTTGCAGGAGCTGGCGAAGAAGCGCAAACGCTGCACCTTGTCCATCGATTGCCTCGAGATCTGCGGCTTGCGCGACGGCATTGCGAAGATGGGACAGTTCTGCATTGCCCTGCATCTGTCCGCTGCGCTCAAGGGCGACGTGCAGCACGGCCTTTTCTTCCGAGGCGGAGGCAGCCTGCCTTTCGGCGATCAAATCCGCTCCGTCCGGGAGCTGATCGCCTTCATGCTGGGGATCGAGCCCAGAGAAGGCACGACTCCGGCATGAAAAGCTCCACCTTGCCCTTGGTCTATTCCTGCTCCGGCTGTTCGAGCGCAGCACAGCTCGCCAATGCCATCGCCCTGCTGCTGGATCGTCAGGGTGCCGCCGAATGGTCATGCATCGCGGGCGTGGGCGGCGACGTGAAGCCGCTGGTCAGGCTGGCGTGCTCGGGCCGCCCGATCATTGCCATCGACGGCTGCCCGCTCGCCTGCGTCGAACACTGTCTTGCACGTCATCGCCTCAAACCGACGCGGCACTACCGGTTGCAGGAGCACGGCGTGCGCAAGCAGACACACGTGGATTTCGATCCACGGCAGGCGGCGGAGCTGGCGAGTGTGATCGCCACGGAGATCGAAAAC
>JAHCKU010000294.1 GCA_026125625.1 Burkholderiales bacterium
GAGTGCGCGTGCAGCCCATCCGCCTCTTGGCGTGTGCGCACCGTGCCGTGGACGCCGGTGAGGCGCAGCACGATTGCGCGGAATGCCTCGGCATCACTGCTGGTGAAGAAGACATGACGGCCGTTGCGGTCGCGATGCGCGGCCAGTCCGCCGGCGTCCAGCACGTCACCCAGATGGCGGGCGATGGCCGGGGCGGGATCGATCACGCTCACTCCGGGGCCGACGATGCGTCGGATCGGTTCGATCAGGAACGGGTAATGCGTGCAGGCGAGCACCACGGTATCGGCACCGGCGGCGAGCATGGGCAGCAGGAAGCCGCGCAGAATCGCCTCCGTCTGCGGGCCGTCCAGCTGGCCGCCTTCGACCAGTTCCGCCAGTCCGTTGCATACCTGCTCGATCAGCTCGATGCCGCTGGCGTGGCGCCCTGCGGTGGCGCGGAACAGACGGCCCTGAAAGGTTGCCGGTGTGGCCAGGATGCCTACCACGCGGCTGCGCGTCATTGCCGCTGCCGGCTTGACCGCAGGCTCCATGCCGATCACCGGCAGCTGCGGGAAGGTCTCGCGCAGATACTTGAGCGCGGCGGCAGAGGCGGTGTTGCACGCCACCACGATCGCCTTGCAGCCGCGGGCGATGAGGAACTCGACGATGTCGTGGCAGAAGGCGCGGATCTCATCCTGGGAGCGCGGGCCGTACGGTACGTGCGCCTGATCCGCGAAGTAGACGGTATCCTCGTGCGGCAACTGCCGTACGATCTCGCGCCATACGCTCAACCCGCCTACGCCGGAGTCGAATACCCCGATGCTGCCGGTGGTGTCGGGCACCTGCACCGCACCTCGTGTCACGCCGGCAGATACGCTTCGATACGCGGGCGCAGATCGGGCGGAATGGGCACTGCCTTGCGTGTGTGCAGATGCATGAACACCACCGTCTGCAGGATCTTCAGGCATTCGGTGTCGCCGACCTTGCCGAGCAACTCGTACTGCATGGAGGAGCCGCCGACCTTCACCGCGCGCAGCTCGAAGCGCAAGGTGTTGCCCATCTCGACGGTGTGAAAGAAATCGCACTGCAGGTTCACCGTGGGCGTGCCCAGATTTCGTTCGCGTATCAGGGCGAAGTGAGAGTAGTCCAGGCCCTGGGTGAACCAGTCCTCCTTGGTGGCATGAGCCAGATCGAGGAAGGCCGGGTAGTACACGATGCCGGCCGGATCGCAATGCGAGAAACGCACCAGCTGATCGTGCAGAAAAACTCTTCCACGCACCGGTGCGGCCTTGGTTGCCGGGGCGATGCTCGTCGGGTCGGAGATGGTCATGCGCAGTGCCGGCCTCAGCTGCACGCCGCGTGAATCGAACCATGCCCGCTGGCATGGGAGCCCGAGGCGCAGCGCTGGCGTCCGACGCTCACGGCACGATGGCAAAGGCGTTGATCGCGGCTCCGGTCATTCCACGCAGCCGCGGTGGATTGAGCACCAGAATGAAGCTGTGATCCTTGCGTGCTGCCAGCGTTTCGCCCAAAGCTTCCAGGTTCATGTTCTCGACGATGTAGATGCCATGATCGGCGATCAGGATGCGGTGCGCGGGGAAGATCGTCCCCTTCTCCGGGTAGACTTCGTAACTGAGCTGGTCTGCCCCAGTCAGGAACACCTTCTTCTGCGCCAGCCATTTCGCGGCGCTTTCCCCTGGGCCTGGGCGCAAGCCCATGTACCTGGCCTTGTCTTCGAAGAACTTGCCGAAACCGGTGCGGATCAGAACCGAATCTCCCGCGCGCACTTCCACGCCCTGCGCCTTGGCCGTTGCCTCGAGATCCTCCGCGGTGATTTCTTCGCCAGGCGCGAGCGCATCCACCCTCTTGAAACGCGCCACGTCGAGCAGAACCCCACGGTTGACGAAGCGATCACTCGGGTAGTGCTCGATGCCCAGCGCGGTGAGGCCCGCCGGCGACTCGCTCTGCTCGGCCGACAGGCCGCCGAAGAGCTTGCCATTGTGGCCGATGTGGCCGATGGCATCGATGTTCGGCGCGCCGTGCTGGCCACTGAAGTACATCATGTCAGCGGCGAAAGACAGCTCCGGGATCCAGCCGGCAGTCTGCTTGTGCGTGTTCACCAGTGCAGCTGCGAACGGTGGATTGAAAGCGAGCAGCGGCGAGCGCTGATCCCAGATGAAATTCAGCTCCACCACCTTGGCCGCCTTGAGCGTGTCCAGCAATCCGCCATCGGCGCGCGCAGGGCCGGTGCCGACCACGCTCACCACCATCGCCATCCACGTCCAGCTCAGGGCACGTGCCCACCGTCCTGCGTGCATTTCGCCTCTCCCATTTTTCTGATTACGTTCGCATCCGACTACACGGGGTTCCGATCATGCCGTTCCAATTTCGCCGTTCCACTTGCATGGGGCGGGCCACTATAGCATCGGCTCCGGGCGTTGCCGGTCACAGGCAACTGCGCGCGAATCCGGCCTGCTCCTGCGCCGCGGTGAGGAGCAGGCCGACGTCGTTACCGGCCAGAATGAAGCGCATGCCACGGTCGATACAGCGCTTCATGGGTTCGCGGCCGTAGACGCCGCCCAGCCCTGGCCATTTGCCATGCTTCCTGCATGCTGAGACTACGGTGTCCATCGCCGCCACCGCCCGCGCGTGCTCGATCTGCCCGGGAATGCCCATCTCCAGGCACAAGTCGTTGGTGCCCATCAGCAGGATGTCGATGCCCGGCACAGCGGCAATCGCTTCGGCATTCTCCACCGCGCGCGGCGTCTCGATCATGGCGACCACCAGCGTCGCGGCGTTCAATTGCGTGACCACCTCGACGGCCGGCGCCGGCGCGAAACCGAATTGCGGGTATGCGCCGCCGATCGAGCGGTGGCCCTGAGGTGCGAAGCGAAACGCATCGACCATTGCGCGTGCCTCCTCCGGCGTGTCGACATGCGGGATGACCACCCCCAGCGCACCCGCGTCCAGGCAGCGTGTGCCTAGTGCCAGCTCGCCGTTGGGCACTCGCACCAACGGTGCAATGCCGGCATCGAGCGCCGCCACGCAGATGGCGTAGGTAGTCTCCACCGATGTCGCGCCGTGCTCCAGGTCGATGAACAGAAAATCGTAGCCCGCGCTCTTCATGATGCGCGCGATCTCCACGCCGCGTACGGCACGGACTCCCATGCCCAGTGCCAGTCCTCCCTGGCTCAGACGCTCGCGCGCGACATTGACGACGGTGTGCATGCATCCTCCCGAATGAATGTAAGTATCGCCGATGGATTGTAGGCTCGAACGCTTACCGCCGCATCCGCCGTCGCGAGCGGCAATTGCGAGACGTCACGGAGCGACCTGAGGAAAACGCCACCATCGGCCGCGAGCCGCGCAGCCGGGGTGCATTGCCAGGATGGTCTGTGCGCTCCGGCGTCGCATAGGCCAGACGTCAACGACATTGGAATCGCCTTCACGTCGCGCTGCCGCGACAGGGCGAACACACCAATGACGCGGCCGCGCGGCCATGGCAGTAGTGCGGGCACGCCACGTGCAAGCCGATGGTCGTGGCCGCCAGGACCGGAAGAGTCGGACACGAGAGCGGTCGCTCGACTGACGCGACGAAAGTGAGCGGCGCCGCAAGGCGCTGAGAAGTAGTGGACGCCTTTACAGGCGTCGGTCAGACATGGCAACCATAGACGATGATTCAGGAGATCCCATGAACAAGCTCACCACCATTTTCAGCGCTTTCATTCTTGCCCTCGGATTCGCTGGTGCAGCCGCGGCTGCCGAGGAGCAGGAGGGCGGTCAGCCGCCGTCGGCTGCTCAGCAGAGCGGCCAGACCGGTCAGGACGCCCAGAGCGGCGCCCAGGGCGCGAATGCAGAATTGCAGGCAGCGCTGAGGAAATGCGATCAGATGACGTCGGCGGAGAAGCAGCAATGCATCGACGACGCCATGAGGAAGCACGGCCAGATGTAGCCTCGAAGTAGTTAAGGAAACGCTGATCAAGCATCGTCCGCAACGGCAGCGCCCGTTGCGGACGGCGCGCACGTGCATGTCTGTGTGCATGCACCGCGCTGATCGAACTCTCCGTCTGCTCGGACAGCCCCTCGCTAGCGGTGACCAGGCTGCCCGACTGTCTGCTCCGCCCGCTTCTTTCCGCAGGTAATGGCCACGCTGTGCATGAGCCGCTGCGATTTTGTGCGACCATTGCGCCCTTCGCGAAGAAGTCATGTCCAACAAAGAAGCTCCGAACAAGTCAAGTATCGCAATGCGCCGTAGCATCCTCTGCGCGCCCCCGGGAACGAAAACGAATTGGTAAGCGACGCGCGCACGGCGTGGTTGCTGTCGGTGCTGTCGCTGGCGACCTTCGTGGTCACCTCGTCCGGCTCGATCACTGCGCCTTTTCTGCAGGCCATCGCCGCCGACCTGTCCACCGATCTGTCCGCGGTCGCCCATCTGTTCTCGGTACAGGCGGTGAGCTGGGGCATCGCCTCGTTGGTCGCCGGCAGCGCTTCGGATCGTCTGGGACGCCGCGCGATACTGGTGGCGGCCGTGGTCCTGCTCGGCGCTACGCGCCTGGGCTTCGCCTGGTCGGACAGCTATGCCGCAGCCATGGTCTGGCAGGTGATCTCCGGCATTGGCGGCGGAGCGTTCATGGGCACGGTGTTCGCCGCGGTGTCCGACAATGTCCCTGCCGGGGTCCGCGGCCGGGCCTTGAGCTGGATCATCACCGGCCAATCGCTGTCGCTGGTGCTGGGCGTGCCGATCGTGACCTTGCTCGGCACCCT
>JAHCKU010000295.1 GCA_026125625.1 Burkholderiales bacterium
GCCTCGTGAGGGGCGGGGAAGATCATGTCAGAAGTTGACGTTGCTCCCGCCCTTGAGCTTGAGCATCCGCCGCGCGTCGTCCGGGGTGGCGATTTCCAGGCCCAGCTCTTCCAGGATGCGGCGGATCTTCGCCACCTGATCGGCATTGGTCTTCGCCAGTGCGCCCTTGCTGATCCACAGGCTGTCTTCCAGGCCCACACGCACGTTGCCGCCCATCACCGCGGACTGCGTGGCGATATACATCTGATTGCGGCCACCGCCCAGCACCGACCACAGGTACTGGTCACCGAACAGGCGGTCGGCAGTGCGCTTCATGTGCAGCACGTCCTCGGGATGCGGGCCGATGCCGCCGCGGATTCCGAACACCGACTGGATGAACAGCGGTGCTTTCACCAGGCCGCGGTCGAGGAAGTGCGCCGCGGTGTACAGGTGGCCGATGTCGTAGCACTCGATCTCGAAGCGCGTGTTGTTCTCGCTGCACGACTGCAGAATGAAGGCGATGTCCTTGAAGGTGTTCTTGAAGATGCGATCTTCGGACCCTTCGAGATAGGGCTTCTCCCAGTCGTTCTTCCACTCCTTCACGCGCGGGACCATCTCGTACAGTCCGAAGTTCATCGATCCCATGTTCAGCGATGCGACCTCGGGCTTGAGGCGCAGCGCCGGCTGCAGGCGCTCCTCGATCGGCATCGTCGGCGCACCGCCGGTGGTGAGGTTGAGCACCACGTCGCAGCCGGCCTTGATCTTGGGCAGGAACTGCTTGAACACCTCGGGATCCTGCGTCGGCCGTCCGTCCAGCATGCGCGCATGCAAATGGACGATGGCGGCGCCCGCCTTGGCTGCGCCGATCGAGGCCTCGGCGATCTCCTCGGGGCTGATGGGCAGGTAAGGCGACATCGACGGCGTATGGATCGAGCCGGTGACGGCGCAGGTGATGATGACCTTGTCTTGCTTGGCTGCCATGATTGCGTTCTCCTGGATGCTGCAAATGTCCGTCAGTCACGAAGGAATGTGAAGCGCAACAATGTCATCGCCGTTCCTGTGGCGAATGCGTTTCCGCTTTCCTTCATGGAAGTCGTGTCTCGATGCGGATCTACTCGCCCTTGGTCATCTGACGCTTGTGCGCGATCAGCGCCATCAGGCGGCGGTCGCGCCACGCTTCGCGTCGCGCGTGCTCGCTCTGCGGCATGAGCTTGCGCCGCTCCGCTTCGACTTTCGCGACCAGCGCCTCGTCCCAGGCATCGTAGCGGATGTCCTTCATCATGCCGTACAGCTTCGGGCCGTAGCGGGCAGCATAATCCGGAATCCCGCCGGGGGCATTCAAATCGATGGTCTCGAACGGTCCCATGAACGCCCAGCGCAGCCCGAGGCCGTCGCGGATGGTCTTGTCGAGATCCTCCACGCTGACGTAGTCCTCCTTCACCAGCCGCCATGCCTCGTTCAGCAGTGCCGCCTGCAGGCGGTTGAGGATGAAGCCCTCGACTTCGCGCTTGACCGTAATCGGAACCTGGCCCACGCGCTCGTGCAGCGCACGCGTGCGCTCGACCACCTCGGGTGCGGTGAACGGAGCCGGGGAGATCTCGACGATCGGCACCACGTGCGGTGGATTCACCGGATGCGCGACCAGGCAGCGATGCTTGCCGGGCAGACCGTCGGCGAAGCGCGATGTCTCGATGGTGGACGTGGAACTGGCCAGGATGCATTGCGGCCTGGCTGCCGCGTCCATCTGCGCATACACGGCGCGCTTGATCTCGAGATTCTCGGCGGTATTCTCCTGCACGTAGTCGACGTCCTTCACCGCATCGGCGAGCGTTGTGGCGGCGCGCACGCGCCTGGCGACGACCTCGGGCGCCTCGTCGATCAGGCCGAACTCGCGCGACTCGCGCAGACCCGCTTCGATCAATCCCAGCGCCTTGTCCACCGCGCCCGCTGCGGCGTCGTACATCACCACGTCGTGGCCGGCGCGGGCGAATACCATGGCCCAGGCACGACCGATTAATCCTGCTCCTACGATTCCAATCTTTTCCATACTTCCCTCATTGCATGCTTATCCCGCCGTCCTGGTGATCTGCTCGCCCGTCGTCCCGGCGCAGGCCGGAACCCAGCAGTACGACAGGGCTTTGTTTCAACCCTGGATTCCGGCTTTCGCCGGAATGACATCAACATCTACGATCTCTGAACTCAGCATCCGTCTCTCAGCTCAGCATCTCCAATCCGGCGCACACCGAGATCGCCTGACCGGTGACGTGCATGCCGGCATCGCTCGCCAGGAACAGCGCCATGTTGGCAATGTCCTGCTGGCTCACCGTCGAGCGCATGGACACGTTCTGCAGCATCTTGTCGCGCTGCGCCTCGAAGCTGATGCCCAGCGCTTTCGCCTTGGCATCGATCACGCGATCGATGCGCTCGCCCTCGACCACGCCGGGCTGGATGGCGTTGACGCGGATGTTGTCCGTTCCCACTTCCATCGACAGGCTCTTGCTGAAGCCGACCACCGCCCACTTCGCCGCGGCATAGGGCGTGCGGTAGGGGAAGCCGAGGCGTCCTGCGGCCGAGGAGAGATTGATGATGCTGCCGCCGCCGGCGGCCTTGAGCATGGGCACGGCCAGGCGCGTGCAGTAGAACATGCCGTTCAGGTCGATGGCGATGCAACGTTCCCAATCGGCGATGGCGATGTCTTCCACCCGTCCGGTGGGACCGGAGATGCCGGCGTTGTTGACCATCACGTCCAGCCCGCCGAGATGCTTCTTGGCATCGGCGAACAGCTGGTCCACCTGCTGCAGATTGGATACGTCGCACACGGTGGCCGTGACCCCCAGTGTCTTGACCGTCTCGTCGATCGCTGTCTGGACCACGTCGCAGATGTGCACCTTGGCGCCGGCCGCGACGAAGGTCTCGGTCATGACGCGGCCGATCCCGCCTGCGCCGGCGGTGATCAGAACCCGCTTGCCCTGCATGCTCAGTTGCATAACTCGTTGCTCCTTTGATGAATACTCTCAGCGCAAAGCCGAAAAGAAATCGCTTGGACAGGCCCCGGGGTAGTCGCTCGCATTTCTTTGCGTCCCTATGCGCTCTTTACGTTTGCGGTTTGGAATTCCGCCTCAAAGCCACAATACCTCGCGCCGGAAATCCAGGTCCGTCAGCAGCGGACCGGCCGGACCGATGTGCGAGACGCGTCCGCGATCGAGAACCACGGCGCGATCGGCGAGCGACAGCACGGTGTCCAGATGGTGCTCGATGATCAGGATCGAGACTTCCTTGCGCAGCTGCTCGAGCGAGCGGTAGACCTCCTCCACCATCGCCGGGCTCAGGCCTTCGAACGGCTCGTCCAGCAGCAGGATCTTGACGTTGCCCACCAGTGCGCGCGCGATGGCCACCATCTGCTGCTCGCCCCCGGAGAGCTGATCCGCACGCGTGCGCAGCTTGCCGGGGATCTGCGGGAAGTAGCTGTAGATGCGCTCGCGGTCCCAGCGTACGCCATCGCCACGAGCGCGTGACAGCCCGCCCAGGCGCAGGTTCTCCTCCACCGTCAGGCCCGAGAACAGGCGCCGGCCCTGCGGCACCAGGCCGACGCCGAGACGTGCGATCTGCTCCGGATTCAGGCCGGTCACTTCGCGGCGCTCGATCGTGACGCTGCCGCTGCGCGGCGCGACGATGCCCATGATGCTCTTGAAAGTGGATGATTTGCCCGCGCCGTTGCGGCCGAGCAGGGCCACCACCTCGCCCGTGCGCACCTCGAAGGACACGCCGTGCAGGATATGGCTCTTGCCGTAGAAGGTGTCGATGGCCGAGACCGTGAGGATCGGATCGCCGGCGATCTGCGTGCGTGCCTCGCGCGCATGGGCGTGCACCTGCCCGCTGCCGATGTACACGCGCTGCACTTCCGGATGCGCCCGCACCGTCTGCGCATCGCCTTCGACCAGCACTTTGCCCTCGTTCATGACCGTGATCGTGTCGGCGATGGCGAATACGCGATCGATGTCGTGCTCCACCAGCAGCACTGCCATGTGCTGCGTCAGGTCGCGGATCAGACCGGTCACGCGTTCGCGCTCGGCGGCGGCCAGCCCCACCAGCGGCTCGTCCAGCAGCAGCGCGCGTGGCTTGGCGGCGAGTGCCACGCCAATCTCGACCAGACGCTGTCCGCCATAGGACAGATTCGACACCGCCGCCTGCTCCACGCCCTCCAGCCCGAGAAAGTGCACCAGTGCGCGCGTCTCGTCGTTGACTTCCTGCAGCGTGTCCGCACCCTCGAGCGCCCGGAAACGCTGCGGCGAGCGCGCCTGCACCGCCAGGCGCAGGTGTTCCCACACGCTGAGCGATGGGAACAGGCTGGTGATCTGGAACGAGCGCGATACGCCGTGCGCCATCACCTGTTCCGGCGGCAGCCCGGCGATGGCCGTGCCGTTCATCTCCACGCTGCCTTCGTCGGGGGCGTACATGCCGGAGATCAGATTGAACAGCGTGGTCTTGCCTGCACCGTTGGGTCCGATGAGCGCATGCAACCGGCGATCCTGCAACTGCAGGTCGACGCCGTCGACCGCGGTGAATGCGCCGAAGCGCTTGCGCACGCCGCGACAGGTGAGCAGCGTGCCGGCCACCGGCGCATGCTCGCGCAGGAAGGCCGGCGCCTCCTGCCCCGCTTGCGGGGTGACACGTCCGGCCATGGCGGCAGCATCCACCTGTTTTCGCCGCAATGGCG